>DATEFQ010000119.1:0-59635 GCA_035280585.1 Nitrososphaeraceae archaeon | reverse complement strand
AATAATAGAGAGTGCTTCACTTTGCTTCTTTACGAGAATATGGGAACACTTAATCTTGTCAGACATTACGATCATACATAGCTATATGGAATATATTGTTTTGCAAACTAAAATCCTCACTGTCATAATCTCCCCGAAGGGGATTCAATTTTGTTCTGATATGAATTACTACATTTACCAAACATTAGTAATTCCTTAGTTGCAATTAAATATGAAAGTCCAACTACCTAGAAAGTATGATGCGTTAGACTACTAATTCAACTTGCGATTTTTCACGTTCTTTCATTACTCTAAAAATTGTTTCCACAAATCCTTCTAATTCCTTTTCATGAGAAACCACTATAACCTGAGCTGCGCTAAGCTCGTCTAATACATGTTTGATTTGAACTAACTGCTCCTTGCTAAAACCATCCGTAGGTTCATCTAAAATTAGGAGATTATCATCGAGCATTATGATTCTCCTTATAATTTCGTTAAGAGCAAGTCTGTAGGCAAGTGCAACCGAGGTTTTCTCACCCCCACTTAGACTCTCAACTTCTAGACGATATCCATTCTGATTTACGACCGGTGTGAAAAATTCATCAATTTCTGCATCTATATCACTAACTTCAATCAGTAAATAAAACCACTTCTGAAAGAGTTTATTGAATTCTTCTTTTACACTAACAAGCACTTGTGACTCTATCTGTACTAGTGAGGGAATAAAATGTTGATTCAACCACGCACCTACATGATCTGTAAAAATGATTTTATCAGCCTGCACTTCTAACTCGGATATTTTTTTATTGAGTGTTTCGATTTGTTTCAGATTACTTTCTTGATCAGCCCTTCTTATTGCAAGCTGTTCTTTTTTATTCATTAAATCATTTTCAAATGTTACTTTCTGTGAGTCTAATTCATTCAACTTTATAGTTACCATTTCATTTTCACTGTGAATTGATCTTGCTTTAGCAAGTTTGTCAGATAGAGATGTAATCTCGTCATTTAATACCAGTAACGTTTGTTCTTTGCTTGTAATCTTTTCTAAGACTCCTTGTTTGGATTTGATTGCATTGGAATGTTCCATGTATGTATTTTCCAGATTAATTTTATGATAATGATTTACGATGTTACTTAATATATCGTACCTATTTTTGTAAGCAGAGAGTGATTTTAATTCATCAGTTATTTCTTTTAATTTGTCAATTTTAACTAGCCAAACTTTCTTTTCAGCTTTTTCTTGCAAAGTTTTCCTGTTTAATACTTTTTGATTTATCTTTATATGCAATTGTTTTATGTTCTTTTGAACTACATTTAATTTTGCTATTTGGAGCTCTACTCTTCTTAATTCTAATTTGTTAGACTCTGCTTCATTAATTTTGATTAAAATTTCATCTTTTTTCCCTTGGTTCTCTTTCAGGACTTTCTCTAAATGAATAATTTTATCTTTCAAGTATTCACTTCTTTGCAAAAATTTATTTTCCAATGCTTGCAAGTGCTGTTGATCTAATTTCTGATTGCAGTACGGACATTCCGCATTCTGTTTTAAGTGTAAAACCGTATCTAATTCTGATTTTTGGTCTGATATTTGGTTTTTAATAGAATTTATTTCGGATTTAGTGTTAGAAAGAATATCAGAAATCCCATCCATTTCTACTTGGAATTTACTTGAATCAGCTATGATATTTTTTAATAAACCTTCTTCTTCAATTAGCTTGTCCAAATCCTTAATTTCTGCATTACAGCTTCCCAGTTCTGACGAAAGTTCTGATAACTCTAAATCTAGCTTTTGAATATCAGAGTTAAGCATTTCAGTCTCACTTTTAATGTTACTTTCTAGTTTTACTTTTTGTATTAATTGCTTATCATACTGTAGCGCTTTCTCAGTAACATTTACTAGTTCCTTTCTTTTTTGGACGTATTCCTGATACTGTTCAGTAAGATCAGCAACTATTTTCTCACTCTGACAAATACTATTTAATTCTTGATTCATCCGACCAAGTTCTAAATTCATTTGCGCTTTGAGTTGAATATTCTTGTCAATTGTTGATTGAAGATGAATGATAGTAGATTCTGCTTGGATCATACTCTCCTTCCTTTTTCTCATCTCCAAAATATCTTTGAGGATTATCTGGATTTGATTATTGAGACTTATTATAGTGTCATTAAAATAGTCAATTTCTTCTTTCAAAGATTCCGATGTATCTCTTATTTTTTGTAGATCTACTCTGAACAAAGAAAGATCATTTATCAGTGATTTTTTTATCCTAGTCAGGGTACGTATCCACGAAGAGAATTTTTCAGCATTTTTTTTGGCAATACTATAGTCTTCAATACCAAATGCTCTTCTCAGTATTTCAACTCTTTTTTCGTTGTTGGCACTTAACACGCTCTTCATCATCTCCTGGGGAGTGTATATTGCAAAACGATAGATTGTTGAAGTTGTTTTTGTTTGTGTTTTTTCATTTATTCCTATTATATTTAAAATTCTTGATTTTAACTCACTAACTGAATATGAATTTTTGACTCCATTTTCATACAACAAACCTTCTTCCTGAAAAATTTTATTTCCTCTTCTCAAAAGGGACCTAAATACAATATAGGACTTTCCACTACTTTCAAACTCCAAGAGTACTGAACCTTTACTTTCACCAATGCGAAGTAAATGATTTGCATCAACATCCCCTAAACCAAACAGGGCAAATTCAATAGCAGAAAGGATTGTAGATTTACCCGAACCTATATCACCTTGAAACAGTATCGTTCCTATGGGAAGCTCTATTGATGTCTTTTCTTTGTAGCTTCTGATATTAGTAATTTCGATTTTTTTAATTATCACAAAAATAACCTTCGTCAAAAACCGATTTTGCAATGGATATAATCCTGTCATCATATGCACTTGCATTCTCATTTTCTAGCTTTTCGCTTCGAAGGACATCTAGAAGAGAAATTGAAATGTTTTCTCCGGGTCTGCCAGTTAATTTAGAATTAATTTGAGTTTTGAGCTTATTTGATAGAGTAGAATCTGTTTGAAAGTTCTTAATGCTTTCATGAAAAATTTCCCTCTCAATATCCAATTTGTTATTGCTTTGTACTGCTACGGTGCATGTTTCATCTGTTGACAGATTATTTATATTAATAAATGATAATAAGGCACCCCTTTCTGAAATATCCAAACTGAATTTTCCAAAGTCGATATTCGAACGTTTTCCAAGTAACTTTCCTTTTACCTTAATTAGTACTATTTTATCTTTGACTTCAAGTTCAGATATGTTTCTTGTGATTTCATCTATTAGCTTATCTGAATTCCACTTTTGTGAAAATATTTCCTTATAAAGTATTTCTGCTACATTTATCTCAATAAATTTACAGTCAATAATTTGTTTATCGAAAGAAATTATATAGAAACCTCTTGTTTCTCCTTTTGCAGTTTCTTCCAAGTCTTGAAATGTAGAACCAAATAGAGGCCCCGGATAGGCAATCATGCCGCCACCCATTTTCTTTTCGACTCTCTTATGAATATGCCCTCCACCATAATAGTCAAAACCTTTTGGAATGAGAGATATTGGTATTGAATCTCTGAATTGCAAGTTTGACGGGAGAACTTCTTGAATTCCCTTGTGCAGAAGAAAAATTTTAAATCCATCTTCTGATTCTAACTTTTCCTTGTCGAGTCTTTCATAAATTTCCTTGTCCAAGCCAACCTTCCTTCCTGAAACACCAGTTATTTTTGCTCCAGTTTTCTGGTCAACAAAAAATTTCAGTATTATGGAATCAGTATTGAATTCGAATTCGGTTGGTTTGATAAACAATTCTGCTGAATGCAAGATATCTATCATCGAGATATTTGCTGTACTAAAATCGTGTGAACCGTATATCATGTATATTGGAATGCCTGAATCTCTTGCGTGCTTCATAATTTCTACAGCTTTCTTTACCGGTGCAAGTTGAGGAATATTTACATCAAAAAAATCTCCGGTAATCAGAATGAAATCAACTTGTTCTTTTATAGAGATTAGTATTGATCTTTCAAATGCATCTATATTCAAATCTCTAAGTTTGGGGTTTCTCCATGAACCTAGGTGGCAATCGGTAATATGAGAAAATCTGTACAAATTGAATCTATTCATTTTTAATTATATTTTAATATTGATAGTTCATCCAAATTTACAGACCAATATTTCAGCACTAATTAATTAGAGTTGAGCAAAGTGGCTATGATTAGTGATTAGTGGACCTTCAGTTAATTTTAGTAAGCGTGAAAGTTTCATGCAGTGATCTTACCGCCTTTTCACAATCGGTATTATTAACCACAAATGCCAAATTGAGCTCGGAAGACCCTTGTGTAATCATAATGACATTAATCTTTTTTTCTGAGATGGAGCTAAAAACTTTAGCTGCAATTCCCTTTATTCCCCTCATGCCGGATCCAACCACTGCGATAACAGCTACATCCTCATTGACTCTCACATTCTTTATCAGGTTATCGACAAGTGTCAAATCCAATGTGGTTATTGCAGTATCCAAATCGTCTTTTTTTACGACCATCGAAATGCTGGACTCTGAGGGGCTTTGAGAGATCATCATGATGTTGACGCTTTTTTTTGCTAAAGCATCAAAAATTTTTGCGGCAGTTCCAGGTGCTCCGACCATCGCTCCACCACTCACGTCAATTAGGGCAGTGTTCCGTATAGCGATTATTGATTTTACAATCTTCTCTGAAGACTTGCTAGGCAGTTTTGAAATTACTGTCCCCTGGTTTGATAAATTAAATGCATTCCTAATCCTTATCGGGATCTTGCTATCCATAACTGGTTCCAGGGCTCTAGGATGCATGTACTTGGCTCCAAATAGCGACAATTCAATTGCCTCTGCAAATGATACTTCTCTAAGAACTTTTGCTTGTTTCACAATATGTGGATCCGCAGTCATAAGGCCATTTACATCTGTCCATAACCATACCTCGTCGGCATCAATGCATGCAGCTATAATTGTGGCGGTATAATCTGAACCACTTCTTCCCAGTGTAGTTGTATTTCCATTTTGATCAGCTCCAATAAAACCAGTAATTACAGGAATTTTTTTTTCTTTTAATAACGGATCTATGTTATGTTTTACACGAATTTTAGTTGTATCTATAAGCGGACGTGCCTGACCGTATTTTGAGTCAGTTAATATGCCTGCCTCTTGGCCAGTCAAGTACACGGAATTAATTCCCTTATCTAATAAAGAATACGATATTATTGGAGTGAGAAGACGTTCGCCAAAAGAGAGCAAGTGATCCAAGGCTTTTTCAGTCACTTCTGCTAGTAATACCAGTCCATTTAATATGCTCTCCATTTCTTTTAGGAGAATTTCTACTACCTGCAGAGCCTTGGCTTTATGGGCATTATTTTTTATACATTCGTTAATGATATCCACATGTATTGATCTTGTATTATTGATAAATTCTTTTATCTTATTTTTATCTTTTTTTAAAATGTATCTTGAGATCTTTAAGATTTCATCAGTAACGCCTGTTACTGCAGAAAAAACCCCAATTATTTCGTTACCTTTATTGTGATATGACTTTATCAGATCAGTAATGTGTACAATTTTTTTACCCGAATCTACGGCAGTGCCTCCAAATTTCATTACCAAACGCATTTGTGACAATGTATAATAATAAGGGAGATTAATACGTGTATTGTTCCCTTTTTGAGAGCATTAACAAAACACGATTAAAATAATAGAGTGATTTTTATTTGGTTGGATCTGTAATGTGCCTATGTCTCATTTCACATTTGAAGAGAAATTACTGCTAATCCAACATTGCATATATAAATATGATTCTGAAGAAATGCTAAAAACAAAACTAGGTGGATATTTCACTCCCAAGGAAATAGAATCAGCAATCGATACATTGATTGCTACGCAAAAGATTCGCAGAATTGGACAAGATATTCTCCAAAATAACGAAAGTCACACGGGTTCAATACCTGAGCTTCCAGATAATTTGCGCTCAATAATTAATGATTTGTAATAATCAGGCTGTTCAGTTTAATATAAGGTCTTAAGGGCTAAGATATATAAATAAAAATATGATTTGTCGCAGACGCGACTAGGACTCACTTTCCAGTAATTCCACCAAAGATGCTCTTCAAGGCGTCCAAGATCGGATTGCCGGTCTCATTACCCTTTGCTCCTGTTGCATTTGTTGTTGTAGTTGTCGTTGTAGTTGTCGTTGTAGTTGCGTTAGAAGGTGCGCTAACAGATGGAGTCATTGTTGTTCCTGTTGCATTAGTAGCATTTGTCGTCGCGTTAGAGGCAGTGTTAATTAGATTATTAGCTTCAGCCAATACAGCTCTGCTTGCATTTGTTGCAATACTAGAGACATTATTGGTCACATTCGTCATAATGTCCTTTGCTTGGTTCATTGCAGTTTGTGTAGCATTAGCTCCAGAACTTGCAGCCAAATTGAGTACACTGTTGGCCTTTGTCATAACTTCTCCTGTTGCATTAGTAGCATTTGTCGTTGTAGTTGCATTAGAAGGTGTGCTAACAACAGACTCTGGTTGAGTCATGGTTGTTCCTGTAGCATTAGTAGCATTTGTCGTTGCGTTAGAGGCAGTGTTAATTAGATTATTAGCTTCAGCCAATACAGCTCTGCTTGCATTAGTTGCAATACTAGAGACATTATTGGTCACATTCGTCATAATCTCCTTTGCCTGGTTCATCGCAGTTTTTGTAGCATTAGCTCCAGAGCTTGCAGCCAAATTGAGTACACTGTTGGCCTTTGTCATAACTTCTCCTGTTGCATTCTTAGCAGCGTTTGCAGTAGTCGCAAGAATATTCTTTGCTTGACCTATCGCTGTTCCTGTTGCATTCACAGTAGCATTCATTGCGGTTCCTGCTGCGTTAGCAGTAGCATTCATTGCGGTTCCTGTTGCGTTAGCAGTAGCATTCATTGCTGTTCCTGCTGCGTTAGCAGTAGCATTCATTGCAGTTCCTGTTGCGTTAGCAGTAGCATTCATTGCAGTTCCTGTTGTATTCCCTGCGCTAGCAGTTGCATTGCCTGTGCCAGCAGTGACAGTGCCTACAATTTCACCTAATGGGTTAGTGATTGTCATTACGCGGAAAACAATATTTCCATCATTGATGGCCTTGACAAAATCTGCAATGTCTTTGCCCTGTAGAGGACCTATCAAGTCAGATTTAGTAAAAGTACCACTCGCACTCCCGGAACCCTTGGTCCAAAGACCACTTGTAGATGCTTGCTTGAGTGATACAACATCAGGGCCTCTACCTCCTGTCCATTGAGAAATAACTACGCCGCTTACATTACCTAATCCGCTTCCGCTAGCGTCCCACTTTATAGTCTGCCCATTGTCTTGCAGTTCTAATGTAACCTTTCCGGTTGCTTTTGAATTTACAGCTGCGGGAGGCTTTAGATCTGCAGAAAATGTACCTGAAATCTGTGCGTATGCACTTACATTGATATTTGAAAGCATAACAATAGCGGTCACTATAAACAGTATTGACATATACCCTTTACCAATCATGACTTTTTAAAAGAAATACTGTCTTTTAATGGTTTGCAGAATTTTTAATTTACGCCCTCATTGGTGAATTATTTATTTTAATGACATAATAATTTATGATATTCCGTACTTAAAACAAAATAGCTTTGATTATCGTAGCTATGTTACTATTTCATTTAGACTTTAATTATTACCAGAGAGAATCCTCCTAGTCAGTTTGAATACTTCAAGCCACATCTCCCATCTTAGCCGTCGAGTATGTGTGTTCTGTTGACTAGGATGATATGAAGCTATCAAATGCTTGTCATTCACTCTGTAATTTGCAAGATGATGGAATTTTAATTTCCTTAAATCATTTAGCTTGCAGTACGTGTGGAATGAAATATGGCCCAGCGCTATCACAACCCTCACTTTTTTTAATAATTCAAGTTCACGTATAAGATACTCCGAACAGTTTGCTAGTTCTGAATTTAGTGGTTTATTTGATGGAGGCGCGCACCTTATGCATGAATTAATGAAAACATCATTCAGAACCAAGCCATCGTCAATTGACGTACTTTCTGGGCTATTTGAAAAACCAGTTTGGTATAAGGCCCTCATCAACCACTGTCCAGAATGATCACCAGTAAAGAGTCTGCCAGTTCTATTGGCTCCATGAGCTCCTGGCGCAAGACCGATAATCAGTACTTTTCCGTTTATATCTCCAAATCCAGTAACTGGTTTTGCCCAGTACGCATCGTTTGAATAACGTCTGACCTTATCCTTGCCAACTTTCCTTATGTAGGTAACTAATCGCTCACATTGAGTACAATTAACGATATCTTTATTAATACTATCTATAGTAACCAAATTTATCAATCATTATACTCGCCATTATCTAAAATGATTTAATAGTTTATTGACTTTTTAAAATCGAATTATTCTGGTACTGAATCACAAATCAATTTTCCATTTTCGATTTTGACAAACAGATATCGGTTATCTTTGAAAATTAGCGTAATTTCGTCCTTTTGCTCTTCCACATCCAATAATTCCTGTCCTTTGATACCATCAAACTTTGCCATTAAGTTTTTCATCACAGTAGACTATATTTATAGTAAGACAGTCGGTAAGAGAATTGAACAATTTAAAATTTATTAACTTTTACAAATTCAGACTCGCCCCGCAACTCTGAAGGCTCTGTATAAAGATGCTTGCCCCAAGAAACCTTTATCGAAACCTGAATTTTGTTCTTTCCCTTTTTCAACACATTGCTATCGAGTACTATATTCTTAGTTATATCGAACAATAGGGATTTTGCTTCCTCTATGGTTAAGGGATAATAAGGAGTGTCTTCTTTTATTATTGAAATCCATACTCGATATGATAATTTAGGATTTCTTGTCCAGAATAGTACTGCTTTTCTTACAAATTTGATGTTTTCAATCGTCTTAGTACAGACCTTTAATTCCAGTTGAACTGTAAGTCTAAACCCATTATCGTGCTTATCGTATGCTCTTTCCCAATTTTTTTGCGAAAAAATTTCTCTTATTTGGCCATCAATGTTAAAACTTAGATTCAACGTCAAACTATCATTTGACTCAATGCTCTCGTGAGATGTACCAAGCCTAATATCTGAGATAAAGCTCCTCTGCAAGAAGTTTCGCACATGGTATAATTTATATCTTCAATAAGTAGTTGTCTCTATCATGCAGGCGGAGTTAGAAAGTTATAAATCAAATGAAATCAATTTGAGGGTCAACGAAGATATTTCGATACTATACATTGTTCAACATGAACTGTTAAACGAAAAGGAAGTAGAATTTGCTGGCGTTGTATTGAAACATCAATTAAAGGAGGATTTTAGTTTTAGAATTTTAACAAAGAAATCAAAACCGCTTGATATCTTGCTCAAAGCATTGCAATCCTCATCTAGTAATGCAGTAAAATTGAAAGATACGATAGAGTCGGCAATAAACAAAGAAAAGAGCACTGATTCTGCTTGAAATTTTGTCCAAACTGTGAAAGTAGGATGAAACCAAGAATAGAGGAAAATATCTTAATCTGTCCAAAGTGCGGTTTTAGAGAAGCAAAAAGCGAAATTAAATCAATTTCATTAATAGATCAAAGCGGAGCTAGCCTCAAGATAGTTGAATCAGAGAAAGGGCCAAGTGCTCTGCCAACAACAAGTATTGATTGTCCTAAATGTGGAAACAATACGGCATTTTGGTGGATGCTTCAAACAAGATCTGCTGATGAGGCTACAACTCAATTCTATAGATGTACTCAATGTAGTCATACGTGGAGAAATTACGCATGATCAGTTATTATGGATAAATCTGTAATTCGTAAATTCCTTAACTAAACGACAATTGTATTAATAATTTCACAATCATCCAAAAATATATGACTTTATCTATTCTTTACAAGATTTTTTCAAATGTCTTCTACATAGAGGTGCTGATTAAAATAGGAATGTTTAAAATCTTTTGAATCTGCCTTTTGATTGATACATTTGGTATTTCTCGCAAAAACAAAATCACCGGATGAATGGAAAGCAATAACTTCAGCAATATCTACATTAGTAGACGAGGCTACGTTTGAGGCAACCGTAGAAGGCCTATCGTTCAGGGGAATGGATCCTTCCCATGTTGCTTTAATTGATATTAGTTGGCCAAACTCTGCTTTTGATGGGTATGAGTGCGATTCGGCATTAAAATTTGGAGTTAGAATTGATGAATTTTCTAAATTGATGAAAAGAGCTGATAAAAAAGATGCAGTAGAAGTTTCTATTGAGGAGAACAGTATGCTTCGAATCAAAATACTAAATGGCTACAAAAGAGATTATAGAATGCGACTAATAGAAAGTACCGGCGGATCTACTCCCTTACCAAAACTTAATTTCAATTCTAAAGTCATATTGACACCAGCTTCGTTTGATAAGATACTGTCCGATATTGAGGTTGTTTCAGAATACATTTCAATCGAATCTGATGAGAAGAAAATTACCTTTTCTGGTAAAAGCGACTACGGGGAAGCTGATATTGTTATTGATGAGGGAAGTGAAGGCCTCGAAGAATTACTGGTCAAAGATAAAAGCAAGGCAACATATAGTCTGGATTATCTATCAAAAATTACAAAAGCTATAAGTGCGTCTGGAGGTTCTTTAGTACTGGAATATTCTACAAAAATGCCGTTAAGGTTGGAATTTAGGGTTGCGAATGTAGGTAGAATTCATTTCTATTTGGCTCCCAGAGTACAGGACTAATAGTATCAATATTAAATCATCAATGATTAAATATTAAGGCAGTATATTATTAGGAAACTTTTTTACTAATGAACTAGAAAATGAAAACCATTCAAATTGCTACATTCTCTTAAGTATTTTTGTTATAATAGATGATATTCAAATTTTGTTATATATGCAAATATATTTGACCATTTTTTTCAGAGATTTGAAATAGTAACAGGTTATCGGATTTTGTCAAGTTCGGATTTTGCTCGTTCCATTTACTAGGAATATGTATCAATTTCCCATTATTCAAATCGTATTCAAAATCATGCATGTAACATACTATCTTTGTTCCTTTTATTTCGCTTTTGGAAAGAGAGGCACCCCTATGGGGACATGAATTATCGAAAGCAAATAATTGGTTATTAGATCTACATACAAGAATCTTACTATCTCGGACAGATATCACCTTTATTGAATTATTTGGGAGCTCATCACTTTTGCATACCATATATTCCATTATTGAAAGCCATACTATCCCAATTCTATAAATTCATTATTAATGTAAGAATGGTTAGTTTTATTATTGCTATATTGGATAGTACTATATCATTATAAAGATCGCGCGTCGTAAATACACATTTGAAGTATTCAAGGATTAGTGAAATCAAAAAAGATGAATTTCTAGGTAAAGAAATCAAAATAAGAGGCTGGGTACACAGATTACGCAAACAAAAAGATAAAGCCTTTATAATAATTAGAGACGATCGCGGAGCAATAATTCAATGCGTGCTTCCCAGTACAAGTGTGCAGAACCTTACTATAGAATCTTCTCTGGAGATCCGAGGAATCCTGTTCAAAGACAATAGAGCAAAGGAGGGCGGATATGAAATTAGAGGGACTGAAATAATTATTTATAATTTAGCTAATAGTGATTTTCCAATCGGAGAGTACCAAAGCACAGAACTATTGTTGGATTATAGACACCTGACTTTGCGTACTAGAAAGATGATCAATATGGCGAAGATTAGGGCAACAATTCTTGAAAAGTTGCGGAGTTGGTTTGTTGAGAATGATTGGATTGAAGTAACAGCACCCACTTTAGTCAAAAGTGCGGTGGAAGGTGGTTCAACTCTTTTCGCTGTAAAATATTTTAAAGAAGAGGCATTTTTATCCCAAAGTGCTCAGCTTTACTTGGAGGCCCTAATATTCTCCTTAGGGCCAGTTTGGACGATTGGTCCATCCTTTAGAGCCGAAAAATCAAGGACGATAAGACACCTTGCAGAATATTTGCATTTAGAGGCAGAAGCCCCTTGGATAACAATGAATGATCTGTTTACAATCCAAGAGAAATTGCTAATAAATACGGTTCAAAATGTAACTAAAGAAAGAATTGAAGAGCTGACATATTTGAATCGAGATGTAATGGCTTTCAATCAAATAGTAGAACCGTTTGACAAATTGAGCTACGGTCAAGCAATTGAAATTCTTCGTTCTAATGATATCAAAATTCAAGATGGAGAAACGACAAGAAAAATCGAGTGGGGTGACGATTTGAATTTAGATTCTGAAAAAGTACTTACAAATGAACGCAGTAATCCTGTTTTCGTATACGGGTATCCACTCGAAGTTAAACCATTCTATGTAAAGGAGGACCCAGAAAGGCAAGGAATAGCTCTAACAGCTGATTTACTCTTACCCAATGGATTTGGGGAGGTAAGCAGTGGTGGAATGAGGGAGGAAAACATAGCATTATTGAAAGCCAGGATTAAAAAAGAAGGTCTAGACATGAATTCTTACTCTTGGTACTTGGACCTTAGAAAATACGGTTCCGTACCCCATGGAGGTTTTGGTTTAGGTATTGAAAGATTGGTCAGGTGGATAATTAATTTGGAAGACATTAAGGAATGTGTACTCTTTCCAAGAACAATGGCTAGGCTCAGTCCTTGATATCTTTTGACACCCATACATCTATCTTTTGAAAAAAGCGCACTCCAAGATTATAAAGGTATTACAATTTTCAATTAAAGCCAGAGATTTGCATCATGTTTTTATATGTCATTCACTTCCAATTTGTTATGCCAAAGGCATTTGTTCTAATGAATGCTGAATTAGGTAGTGAAGATTCTATAGTAAGCGAGCTGAAAAGTATTGATGGTGTAAAGGAAATCTATCAGGTTTATGGAGTATATGATATTGTAGCGCAAGTTGAATCAGAAACAATGGAAAAAGTCAAAGAAACAATTACGTGGAAACTACGAAAATTAAATGGTGTGAAGTCCACATTAACTATGATCGTTATGGATTGACAAACAATTCATTATTAATTCACTTTTTCAGATACAATTAATTTCTCTCCTGCACTAGCCAGAACATCTTACTCCCGCTACAATACCTAATAATATTTAAGAGAATAGTACAAACTAATTAGGTTATGTGATTTTACACACAAAAATATAATGTGTTACTAAAATTAAGACATCGTCGCTAGAGTAACTTAGGCGTTAAGGTATTATTCCAACAATTGGGGAATAAATGTTTTCAAATTGTAAGGTAAGTGTATGGTAATTAGCAACTAAAAATCAAATTCCTAAATCAAAAATCCAATTAAAGGATATGACAATTTATTAATATATACTTGATACAAAATAATACCACTATTGCCAAATGGTACAAATCATATTAAATTGCAAGAATTTTACAAGAAATCTAACGTAAAATTAGGCGATTTAGTAATTATTGAAACAGATAATGGGACGCATTCGGGCATTTTAATTCCAAGGTACGAGTATGCAGACGCTTATCACTTAGTTCTGAAATTGAAGAGTGGATATAATATTGGTATCGATTTAGGAAAGATTAAAAGTATTAAAAAAATTAGCGAAAAATTGGAGCCAGTTTACAAATCCGATTCGTTCGCTAAATACAAAGATTATCTTTCGCATATGAATACTGATAAAGATTTTCCACAAGGGAAACTACCACATTTATTATTATTAAGCACAGGTGGAACGATTTCAAGTAAAATTGATTATAGGACAGGAGGGGTAATGGCAGCACTGACAGCAAAAGAACTTAACGATTCGATACCCGAACTCAAGGGTATTGCAGATATTGATACTGATGAAGTTTTGAATGAGTATAGTGAAAATATCAAACCTGAGCATTGGTCACTAATAGCAAAAAAGGTCGCAAGTAAAATATTGTCAGGAAAATATGATGGGATTATTGTATCACATGGTACAGATACTATGCACTATACTTCTGCAGCATTAAGTTTTGCTCTTCAGAATCTACCAATACCAGTTGTAATAGTTGGCGCCCAGAGATCGTCAGATAGACCTTCATCCGATGCATCATTAAATCTGATAGGTGCTTGCAACTTTGCGGCAAAATCTAAATTTTCTGGGGTTTTTGTTGCTATGCACTATTCAATCTCTGATGATGTTATCGCTTGTCATATTGGAACTAGGGTTAGAAAAAATCACACAAGCAGAAGAGATGCATTTCATTCAATTGATGTGTCACCTTTTTCCCTAATCAAGAAAGATAAAGTAGAGATACCTAAGCAATATGTAGAGTTGATAATTCAAGAGAGGCACAATAATCTTGAAAGTATGATTGTAAAACCAGACTTTGAAAATAAAGTTTCCTTATTAAAATTTTATCCAGGTTTTGATTGTACTATGATTGATTATTGCGTTAAGCTCGGGCATAAAGCGATTATTCTAGAAGGTACTGGTTTGGGTCACATAAATAAGGAATGCTTTTCCCAGATACAAAACGCAGTTAATGAAGGGGTATTAATATTTATGACATCCCAGTGCATTTGGGGCAGAACTGCCCTCACAGTCTACGATACTGGAAGAGACTTATTGAAACTTGGCGTGATTCCTCTATCTAATACAACTTCTGAGACCGCGTTAGTAAAAGCTATGTGGTGTCTCGGGAACTTCACAGAAAAAAAAGAAGTCATAAAAACCATGACTAACAATATTGCCAACGAGTTGACAGACCGACTAGTAGTTGAGTAATTACATAATATGCTCTGAATTCACTCAGAGCGTATGGAAAGTAAATGTAGTATTGGTATCTGAGATCATTCATAACGTACATCAAGAATTAATGCTTTAATGATTGTAGTCTTAGGATCGGAGAGGATTGTTTACCTAAATTTTCAGTTTTCTGATAGAATGCCAGCTATTTTAACATGGGAGTAAATGCAAATTTACTGCACTGCTTCAGCAGGCCCAAGTTCGTAAATCCTATGTCCGCTGTACCCGCCTATTGACTTTACAATTCCTTTAGTTTCAAGAGATCGTAAAAATGAATTAGCGACAGAAATCTTTACGGACATCTGCCTTGCCAATGCTTGACATGTGATTGGTTTCATATTTTTCAAGGTCTTCAAACCTTGAGGTTCTTCAATAACCATTAAAGATTTTTGCTTTTGTTTAATTGGGCCTTTTTTTTCGCCTTTCTTTGCTTTCTCCTCTGTAGAGGAATTGTCCTTTGATGTTTTTTCACTGCTGCCTAGTGATTTTTTCTTGGCTCCTCCCATAGTAACATCACTGTCAATCCAGTTTATATTTCTATGGAAGAGGTCTAATAGGGTTTTCATAACAGAGAATATATTCAAACAGGCGATCCATATTTTTTAAAAATTTAGTTTGAAATATTTTAAAACACCCGCCTGTAACAAATTATGTTGGATTTTTCCATTCTTGTTAAAATTTTGGAAGAGATGGAACGAACAGCAAGTAGATTGGAACTTACAAATTATTTAGTCAACCTTTTCAAAATTACACCCTCAGATCTCATCGACAAAGTAATCTATCTCATTCAAGGCAAAATTAGACCTGATTACGAGGGAATCGAAATGGGAGTAGCTGAAAAAATGATTATTCGAATAATTTCACAAATCTCAAATGTTTCAAGTGATCAAGTCCATCACAAATATCGTGAAATAGGAGATTTGGGAAGTGTTGCAGAAGCAATTTTGAGAACCAAGGTTCAGAAAACACTGTTCAGTGATTCCGTTACTATTGAAAGGATTTATTTTGTTTTCGATAGGATATCAAAAACCGCCGGTAAGGGATCTCAGGAAACAAAACTAAAATTGTTGGCAAGTCTTTTTAATGATTCATCACCTGAGGAATGCAAATATGTTATCAGGTTTGCCTTAGGCACATTACGACTGGGAATAGCTGATAGTACGATAATGGATTCATTAGCATTAGCATATACAGATGATAAAAAAAATAGAAAAATTTTGGAAAGCGCTTATAATGTCTCTAGCGATTTGGGAAGAGTTTCCAAGATTTTATCAAGAGATGGCATAGACGCAGTATCTGCAATTAGGATTGAATTATTCATACCTATTCGACCAATGCTTGCAGAAAGAGTTAAAACAAGTAAAGAGGCGCTCGAAAAGCTTTCCGGAAGAGGTGCTGTAGAGTATAAGCTTGATGGTGAAAGAGTTCAAATTCATAGGAAAGGTCCGGAGGTGCAAATATTTTCAAGGAGCCTAGAAAACATATCTCACTATTATCCAGATGTCGCTGAAGCCTCAAGAAGCATTTCTTTAAGGGATTTTATTATTGAGGCTGAAGTAGTGGCAGTTGATAAGTATACGCGTGAGTTTCTTCCCTTTCAAGAGCTTATGCATAGACGTCGAAAATATGATATCACCAAGAACGTGGAAAATTATCCAGTTTCTATAAATGTTTTTGATATTCTTTGGGCAACAGGCACGGATAAAACAATTCTTCCATATATGGAACGAAGATATCTGTTGAAGAATGTTGTTACCGATTCAGTAGATACTAGAATAGCACTAATTCAACAGAAGATTGTGACTAGTGAAGAGCAGCTCGAAAAATTCATGGCTAAATCAATACAATATGGTTGTGAGGGTATAGTAATGAAGAATCCTAATAGTCCGTATAGAGCAGGAGCAAGAGGATTCGCCTGGATAAAAATCAAAAGAGAATACAGGAGCGAATTAGTTGACAGCTTGGATCTTGTTGTAGTTGGTGGTTCTCATGGAAGAGGTAGAAGAGTAGGTCGGTATGGTGCGTTGCTACTTGCAATATATGATAAGAATGAAAATGCCTTCAAAAGTATATGCAAGGTGGGAAGTGGTTTTACAGATGAAAACCTTTCAGAGTTATTTAATGTATTAGGAAAATACACGATACTAAAGAAGCATGCACGAGTTTATTCTAAGCTAGAGATGGATACCTGGTTTACACCTACAGTAGTAATCGAGATTATAGCATCAGAGATAACATTAAGTCCAGAGTATGATGCGGGTATGGATTCTATTCGAAAAGGGTTTGGATTGTCACTGAGATTTCCAAAATTTACCAATAAAATACGATATGATAAAAATCCGCAAGACATAACTGATGAATCTGAACTGGTTGACCTGTATAGAAAACAAAGAAACATAAAGTTATGATTAAGCATTCATAAGCTAAAATTAATCCTTAATCATATTCATTTACAAACCAGCAGGTTTTGCATTAACAACCAACTTAAAATTATTCAAAATGTCTTTACACCTGTTCCTGATAGTCACTTCGGTAACACCGGCAAAATTGGAAACTTCAATCTGAAGCAAATTTACACCCAGCAATACCGATGCCAAATAAATGTATGCAGCAGCCAAACCGTTTGGTGCTTTGCCATCCGAAAAGAAATTATTATTTGTTTTTTGTGCAATTTCGAGTGCTAATCTTTCAATTTTTGTATCTATTTTTGCAATATTAGCAAGTTTTGAAATATAATTATCTATCGCAAAAATCGAAGGGATTGATGAAATACGAGAATCCTCGGAGGGCATAGTGTTTGATTTTTGATTTTGATTAATTTGATAATTCGTATGTTCTGGAGCATTTGGTATAGAAACTGATGTCTCGAAATCTTTCGATTCCTTTAACTTATTCATTTCCATGACCATTGATCTGTAATACCTAGAAGCCAACTTTACACTTGACTTGTCATATTCTGATATCCCTGCTGCTTGAACAATTTCATCTATTGATCTTACAACACCGCATCGTTTGCAAGCCAAATAAATTGTTGCCGACGCTATACAAGTTATAGATTTTCCCTTTGCCTTGTTACTATTTTCAAAATTACGATAAATCATCGAGGCAGTTTCAGTTATGGTTTTTCTAAGGGAGAGAACGGAACACACTTCATTAATTTTTGAGAGTACATTTGATAACCTTCTTTCTTTTGATGAATTAACCCTCAATCTGCTATGCCATTTACGAGATCTATTAATGAGTTCAACGTTTTGATAATCTAGTGCACGTCCACTATAATCCCTTGAACTATTTCCAATCTCGGTCCTCAGTCCAAAATCATGAAGAGATAGACTCGTTGAACCACTTGCCCTTGTGTTCCTGTTTCTTTCTTCAAAATCAGTTGAATTGCTTTCTGGTCCATAGTAGTCAACTTGTTCCATTACTACGCATCCGCATTTGTGACACACATATTCACCCTTACCATAATCAAGAATAATTTTCGATTGACATTCAGGACATTGTGAACAATATTCCACTGAGGTCACATCCTTTTCCTCCTTACTCTATTTCTTTTTTTTGACGATTTTATCCTATGATTTGGATTATGGGATTTGTATACAACTCCACCAATAGAATTTTTTGAATCTACAGGAATAACCGAGGCATATGGAGAGCTGACCGGACCTATTAATTCAATAACTTTCCCGACCTTTGTGCCTCTATCATTTATCAGTGATTGTCCTATTAACTCGTAATTACTTTTCTCCTCAATTTTGACTATCAGTCTTCCACTCTTAGCCAAGTGGACAATTTTACCTATTTTCTCCATTATTTGTATTAAACCCTAGAAAGTACTCATTATCATTTTAATCTGTCAATAAAATTTAGTTTCAAGATAAATAAAATCTGTCATATAGCTTTTGATGATTAAAGTTGGATTGATAATAACTAATTAATGCTTGTGCTGTCTCGTCTCAATCATCTTTTTTGCAATATTAGTAACAACAGTTGACTTTTTCTCCTGTTTTGAGATCATGATATAGCCCGACTTTACGAAGGATCTTCTTGGATATCGAGCTTGATTATTAATATTTTCTTCAGGTAGTTCTAATTCAAGGCTTTTTGAAGCGCTTATCAGCTCTTGTATAGTAGGATCATAAACAGAAATATTTTTTCCCACTTTTCGTCCTTTTTGCCGTGACAAATTCTTGTTAAAATAATCCAACCATATTATCTGATGGTCGTAATCTTTCATCAAGGTAATTATAATTATTCACTTAATTATTCATTTTGATGTCAATAAGCGGCTAACCTATCAATTTCAATCCAATGCAATTAATGCTTCCTTCAAGCAGGAGGTTTTTATCGATTGCATTTTCAATTGTTTTATATAGCCACAACTCAATACCAAAAATATCCCGCGGTAGCTCAGCCTGGTAGAGCTTTCGGCTGTAGTAGGTGGCAAATATTGCTAAACTCGTGAAACAGCCTACCGGGCTAACATTTGCAGCGACCGAAGAGTCGCAGGCTCAAACAGATTTGATTCATAGATCTTCTGGAGTAAATCCTGCCCGCGGGATACACAAAATTATGAGAATATAGCCTGAAAGTCAAAAAAAAATGAAATGTTTTATACTGTTACAATCAATTTTCTATGTTATTGTTAAATTACCGAACCTGCGAATTATTTGTGTTGAATAAATCAGAACATCTTGAACCGCACATCAAAGAATCTAACTACATCAGAGATTTTGTATTTGGATTTGGTGATGGAATAAATACTTCTTTGGGAATTGTTGCAGGTGTCGGAGGTGCAAACAGCTCTGCTGACTTTATCATATTAGCAGCTCTTGTGGGCATGTTTACCGGTGCAAAAGCAATGGCAGTGCAAAATTATTTGGCGGTAAAATCCCAAAGAGAAGTCTTAGAATCTGAGATAAAGAGAGAGGAATATGAGATAGAAGCATATCCCGAAAAAGAACGTTCAGAAATTGAAGAAATTTATCGCGCTAAAAATTTTGGTGAAGATTTGGTAAAACTTGTCACAGATAAAATTATCTCAAATAAAACAGTCTGGCTCAAAACAATGCTGACTGAAGAATTAGGGTTAAACCTAGACATTGTTGGCAATCCGATAAGAGGAGCTCTTATCATGTTCGTATCCTTTCTCATTGGAGGAATTTTACCTATTTTACCCTACTTGGTTTCTAGAGCTGGCTTTTTACCTCTTCAATATTCGCTGTGGATGGCTATTGGAATTAGTCTCACTACTTCATTTTTAATAGGTGCGAAAAAGGCAAAGTTAGCAAAGAAGAGTTGGATCAAAGGAGGAATTGAAATGTCTGCTTTAGGAACGGGAATCGCCCTATTGGGATTTGGGATTGGGGCCGAATTGGCCAAAGCAAATTTGTTAAATTATTGAGCACAAAGGAACTGATAATATTGCCTGTGAATAAATCCAAAGTTTGTGTTTCTCTTGCAACTGATTCAGTTTATAAATTACCAACATTAATAAGCAGAGCTTTCCACAGAGGCGCTGACTATGTGGAAATTAGGTTTGATCATAAGATATACAATAATATAGACTATGCTCTAAAGATTTCTAGTAAGATAAAAAATAAGGCAATTTTTACTTTAAGGTCAAAAGATGAAGGAGGATTTTTTGAGGGAAACCATAGAGAACAGATTTCGCTATTAAGGAAGATAGCCAAAACGAAACCGATGTTACTTGATATAGAAATCTCGATCCTAAAACAAGATAAGGACCTAAGGAAATTTTTAAACGATAATGAAATCCCTGTCCTTGTATCTTTTCATGACTTTAGACGTACTTCGAATACATCTGTGCTTTTAAAAAAATTTGAAGATATGAGTGGATACAGTAACTATGTTAAATTGGTTACTACCGCAACAAATTCAAAAGACAATTTTAAAATACTTTCGCTATACGACGACAACGTTAATACAAATCTAATAGCGTTTGCAATGGGAGAACATGGGATTTTATCAAGATTACTGTGTACTTTGTATGGAAATTCACCCTATACTTATGCCTCTCTGGACAAGCCCTTAGCTCCGGGACAACTTGAAATTGGTTTAATGAAAAAAATATACGACAGGATAGTTAAGAATCTGAAAAATGGTTACTGATTTTAAAACATTCTGCATAATTGGAGACCCCATTGATCATTCATTATCTCCTGCGATTCATAACGCCGCTTTTAATACATTAGGTCTTAACTGTAGCTATATTGCCTTTAGAGTGCAAGAAGATCAATTGAAATATTCTCTGGACTCTTTGCGGTCTATAAAGATTGGTGGATTTAATGTAACAATGCCACATAAGGTAAAGGTATTAGATTTTGTTGACCGCCAAGATAATACTGTCCAGTTAGTAGGAGCAGCAAATACGGTCAATAATGAAGATGGGAAATTTTGTGCATATAATACCGATGTTATAGGATTCATTAAACCCTTACATGATCGAAAGGTCGATTTTAATGGATTTGAGGTATTTATCTTGGGGGCGGGGGGTGCTGCGAGAGCTATAGCTGTTGGTTTGTCAGGCGAAAAAGGTATCAGAAATATCAATATTTATAACTGGAATACCGACCGATCTGTTAAATTATCAAACATTATAAAAAAAATGGGATTAGAATCTACCATTATTTCTAAAGACGATATTCAGAATACTGCTTCGAAGTGTAATCTCATTATAAACGCAACTCCTCTAGGCATGAATAACGAGAAGAGTTTGATTAAATCTTCTAGTATAAGAAAAGAGGCGATAGTATATGATATTGTATATAAGCCAATAATTACCAATTTACTAGAAAATGCTAGAACTGCTGGTGCTGAAATAGTCTACGGTTATGAGATGTTACTTGAACAAGCAACTGCATCCTTTAAAATATGGCTTCAAATCGATCCACCAGTTGAATCTATGAAAAAAGTGCTATTTGGATTATTTGGAGAACCTGCATGACAATAAAGGTAACAACAATCGTTCATGGGGCCGTATCCATAGTAAATGCTATTGCAACGGGATTTGGCTCTGCAATGGGAATTTCTCTTAAAGTCAAAGTTGAAATAAATTCAAAGAAGGGTTCAGGAATAATTTTTCAAAAAGGAGCAGGAAGCATCATGATAAAAAAAATAATTTATGACGTACTTGCGTCCAAATATCTTAACAATAATCAATTAATAATTAATATCAATTCAGAGATACCCTCAGGCATGGGATTGAAGAGTTCAAGTGCAGTATCAAATGCTGTAGCTCTTGCGTGTAAATCACTCTTGAATAGAGAGATCAATGACGATATTGTTCTAAATAGTGCTATAGATGCGTCATTGTATGCAAAAACTACAATTACAGGTGCATATGATGATTCCACTGCATGTTATTACGGCGGTTTTGTTACCACAGATAACTATAAGAGAAAACTCTTGAAACGTGAAGATTCACCGAATGACATTTATGCAGTAATATATTTGCCCAATAGCAATAAGAGGGGAGATATTACGAGACTTAAATTACTCTCCGAAATATATCTTGAAGCGTTCCAATTGGCTTATTCAGGACAATATTGGAAAGCTATGACACTAAATGGGGTATTGACATCCTCTTTAATTTCAAATAGTTATAATATTACAAGATTATGTCTTGAAAATGGTGCCTTGGCAGCTAGCATTTCTGGGAACGGACCCGCAATTGCTGCGGTAGTACATGAAAGCAAAGTTCAAAAGGTTAAATCAATATTATCTAATTTAAACGGCAGGATCATAGTTTCACAGACTAATAATCAGAAAGCAATATCTGTGAGAGAAGTTGGGTAAAATATTCGTAACAAGGTCACACTTAAATGGTAACGTTAAATGTCCACCTAGCAAAAGCTATACCCACAGAGCAATATTCATTTCATCTTTGGCGCATGGAAAATCACGTATTATTAATCCTCTAATTTCAAGAGATACAATCGCATCCATTGAAGCATGCAGAGCATTCGGAATAAAAATAAGTAGAAGGGACCAGGAATTAATTATTACTGGAAAAGATACTCTAAGGGTTCCTCAGAATGTTATCAATGTAGAGAACTCTGGAACAACAATGCGTTTCATTTCAGCAATATCGTCACTGCTAAAAAGAGGTTATGTTGTAATCACAGGAGATGATAGTATAAGAAAAAGACCAATGGCACCTCTATTAATTGCTTTGAGACAACTTGGCATTAATAGTTTTTCTGCTAGAAAAAATGACAGGGCGCCTATTATTGTGCAGGGAGGAAGAATTAGTGGAGGGGATGTTACTATTGATGGTTCAGTTTCAAGCCAGTTTATTTCAGGACTTCTAATCGCTGGTGTTCGTGCTGAGTCGTCAATTTCAATCAGTGTAGTTGGAAAACAGGTTTCAAAATCCTATATAGAATCCACGATTAATATAATGTCGAAATTTGGAGCAGAAATAAGATATTCCAAAGATTATAAAAGATATAAAATATTAAGTAGAAGATATGTACCCACAATGTTTACTATACCTGGAGATTTTTCTACGGCAGCCTTGTTATTATCAGCCGGAACACTTGTAGGTGATGAAATAACTGTCAGTAACCTAAATTTTTCGTTACCACAAGGTGATTCAAAAATTCTTGAAATACTTAAGAAAATTGGGGCGATAATTAATATAGACAAGAGGAATGGCACTGTAAAAGCTTACGGAACTCAAGAACTTGATGGGGGTGAATTTGATCTCTCAGATACCCCTGATTTGCTCCCTGTTGTTGCTATTTTATCTTTAAAGTCGATAAATCCTGTAAGGATATACGGAGTTTCTCACACGCGTTATAAGGAAACAGATAGGTTAAAAATAATTGAATCTGAGCTTAGAAAACTCGGAGTTAATACTAAGATATCTTCCGATGAAATTACGTTAATCTCGCCAAAAAAACTAAAAAATGCGCGCCTTAATTCGCACGATGATCATAGACTTTTCATGAGCTTTGTGATAGCAGCAATGCTGACAGAAAAATCAGTTGTTGATGGACTGGAATCAGTCAATGTATCTTATCCCTCGTTTGTACACGACATAAGACGAATTGGCGCAAAATTAAGTTAGTCTCGATTTATTTTTATTACTCTTGCAAGGTTTGTATGTAACGCAAATTAACATAAAGGCAATATATATGCCACACAAATGGTATCAATATCTATAAAATGACCGGCAATGTATTGGGGGATCAACTCACTTTAACTAGTTTTGGCGAAAGTCATGGGAGATGTATAGGAATGGTACTAGACGGTTGCCCTTCTGGACTTCCACTCTCTGAATCAGATCTCCAGATAGAATTGGATAAGCGTAAACCTGGACAGTCAATAATTACAACCCAGAGAAAGGAGGAAGATAAGGTAGAAATATTATCAGGAATTTTCAATGGCTATACTACTTCAGCTCCCATATGTGCAATAATATGGAATAAGGATTCAGATTCAAGAGCATACGAGGTGATTAAGAATAGTCCACGACCTGGCCATGCTGATTATCCATCTTTCGTAAAATATGGGGGATTTGCCGATTATAGAGGTAGTGGGAGATTTTCTGGAAGATTAACCGCAACTATGGTCATGGGCGGAGCGATAGCGCAAAAGCTCTTGAAGCATACATTAGGAGTTGAGACTATTGCTTATACTACTCAGATAGGTCAAATAAGTTGCAATTCATTATCGTACGATGACGCAAAACAAAATAGGTATACAAATGATGTTCGTTGTCCTAGTCCTAAAATTGCCGAAAAAATGAAATCTAATATTATCGAGGCGAGGAAAAATGGTGATTCGTTGGGAGGAATTGTTGAATGTATATCCGTAGGATTGCCGGTAGGCTTGGGCGAACCGATATTCTCCTCAATGGAATCTGATTTAAGTAAAGCGCTATTCAGTATTCCATCCGTTAAGGCGATAGAATTTGGCTCAGGTTTCTCTGGAGCTAAGCTAAAGGGCTCTCAAAATAATGATGAATATTCAATATCTAAAGACAACAAGATAATAACAAAGACAAATAATTCGGGGGGAATTTTGGGAGGTTTAACTAATGGAATGCCATTGGTCATCAAAATTGGATTTAAACCTGCATCATCAATCGCGATAAAACAAAAAACAATAGATCTAGTTTCAAATACTGAATGCGAAATTGTTGTTCCTGGAAGGCATGACCCATGTGTTGTTCCTCGAGCTATACCAGTCGTTGAGTCTTTAGTATCTTTCATTTTGGCTGACCACGCGATTAGGTACGGGCTTATCCCTCCTGTATTAGGCGATAGAAAAAATGGGCAATGAAAACGAGCTCAAACTGGAAAGATTGAGGGATGAGATGCGAATCGTTACTGCAGATATAATAATGCTAGTGCAAAAAAGGATGAGTGTTGCAAACGAAATTGGCAATATCAAGAAAAACCTTATGATGAAAATAGAAGACATTTCTGTTGAACAAGATATTGCACGTTATGTTCATGAATTGGGAACACAAATTGGCTTGGACAATCAATTTATTGGCAGATTATTGAACTTATTATTTGTAGAGTCAATAAATATTCAAAAAACAAATACTTTAAAAAATGAACCTAAGTTGGATCATATGACCATGTTTTTGAAAGCAAAACAACTTGAGTCTGAAGGCAAGAAAATAGTTCATTTGGAGGTCGGCGAACCTGATTATATGCCTCCAGTTAATGTAAACGATGAGTTACAAAAAACCTTTGATAAGAAGAGAATTCACTACACTCAGACCAATGGGATTCCTATCCTAAGAAAGTTAATAGCTGAAGATAGATCAGTAAAGGAAGAAAATGTGATAATTACTCCAGGTGCAAGGTTTGCAGTGTTTAGTATAATGATGTCTAACACATCAGTTGGAGACGAAATTATCATTTCAGAACCTGCTTGGCCTGCTTACAGAGATTGTGCAAATTTTATTGGGGTGAAGGTTAAGGCAATAAGAACTAATATAGAACAAAAATGGGATATCGATTTGGATAAATTGGAGCAGATGATTACTCCGAATACAAAAATGATAGTTTTAAATTCTCCCAATAACCCAACTGGAAAAATAATTCGAGAAAGAGAGCTTGTCGGTATCCTCAAATTAGCTAGAGAAAATGATCTAGTTGTACTTAGTGATGAAGTATACTCAAAATATTCCTATATCCCCTATAAGAGCATTTTAGAATTTGATTACGATAAGAGTATAATGGTATCTTCATTCTCAAAGAGTCATGCAATGACAGGTTTTAGAGTTGGATATGCAATAAGTTCAAAGGTTATTATAGACAGAATATCCAAAATTCAAGCAATGGCAATCACCAGTGTTGCAGAGCCGATGCAGTATGCTGCTGTTGCGGCAATGAAAAGTAACGTTACCAAGAATATATCGTTAATGAAAAGGCGCCTAGATTTCATAAGAAGTGAATTAGCAAATTTACCCTGCCAATTCGTTTATCCAGACGGCGGCATGTACTATTTTGTTAGATTTAAAAATGATGTAGACGTTAATAAGATTATATTTAACCTGTTAAATGAGGGTGTCGCTGTAGCGCCTGGAATTGGATTTGGAGAGCCATATTTCGATTTCATAAGAATTTCAGCTTGTCAACCAACTAAAGTGCTAAATTATGGGTTAAAAATATTAAAAAAAGTTATGAAAGTGTGACATAATGGTCAAATCCGTTGCGATTATAGGTACTGGAAAAATGGGTCTTTGGTTCTGCAACTATTTTTCGAAAAAAAATAACTTTAATGTATCACTGTTTGATAAGAGAAAAATCAATTTGGATTTAAAAAAATACCAATACAGAGTAACTATCTGTAACTCTTTGAACACATGTGTTAGAAAGGCGGATATTGTAATTGTATGTGTACCTATCAGCATAACAAGCTCTATCATTAATAAATGCGTGCCAATTATGAAAAAAGGCGCCTGCATAGTAGAGATATCTTCCATCAAGACTGATGTCTTTGATACTTTGTTAAAAATTCCACGTGATTTGGTACCTCTTTCAATTCATCCGATGTTTGGTCCAGGGGCTAAGAGGCTGCGTGATACAAAAATACTGATAATACCGGTTAGAAACAAAGAGACAGAGCAAAAAATAGTTAATTCTTTATTTAATGAGACAAAAACAATAGTAGTAAAAGGTCCAAAATATCATGATTCATTTATGGCCGTGATTCTAGGGATAGTTTATTACGTTAATTTGTTGCTAGCTGTTACCTTAAGCAAAGAAAACATTACTTTATTAAGAAAATTTTCAGGAACTACTTTTTATCTTCAAGCATTGCTATTTGAAAGTATTTTAACAGATAATTCGTCACTAATAACGTCACTACTTGTAGATAACAAGGAATTATTAAAATATTTAAAAAAGTTTAATCAAGAGTCTGCTAAATTATTCACCATAATAAATAAAAATAAATTCAAGCTGGAAAAAAGAATAAGTAGGATTAAGAAGGATTATACCAATAAGGCAAACATTGCAGCATCATATGAAAAATTATATTCAATACGATCTGAAATTAACGACAGATGAATGAATATATACTAACTCTTCAAGATATTAACCATGAATGAGATATAATAATAGATCCAAAGCGTCTATTGCTATAAATGGGATTATACATATTTTGAGGAGACAAAGTAGAAATTGATAAAAAAGGTAGCTACAGATTTATGTTGCTTACAAAAGACATGCAATAAGACTGGACTCAAACTAGAATCATTCGTAGGAACGAAAGATGAATGTGTAGAAGGATTTCTAAGTTGTAAAATTTGCAACTCAAAATATCCAATAATTCAAGGGATACCAATTTTATTGGAGAATTTTCACGAATATGCATGCAAAAGAATTATTACTTTTGGTAAGTGGATATTAAATTCTAATTCACCTGAAATTAAATCATTTCTTAAATCAGAAGGTTTAAAAATCCGCGTTCCTACGTGCAATGATCGTTACGAAGAGAATGGTATTTGGTATAAACCTTATCTAAATACTCTTAATCGTTACCCTTCAAATGATAGACTGTTATCTCTTTTTAAAAAGCAACTAAACCCTCACGATATTTACAAAAAGTTGACAAATGAAGATCTTAATTTGAATGGAATTGGACTGGACATTGGTTGCTCTATAGGTATAAGCACATTTGAAATCTCAAAAAAGCTATCTTATGTATTCGGAATAGATCTTTCATTTTCTTTCATATTAGAAGCTAGAAAATTAATGCGCAGTAGGAAAAAAAGAAACATGGAATTTATGGTAGCTGATGCTACAAATCTCCCATTTAAACCGAATTTTTTTAATAATATAATTGGCTTAAACGTTATTGATAGGCTAGACTTCAGCAAATTAATTCTTGCAATAAACGGTTCCTTACAAAAGAATGGTAAATTGATTCTAGTCGATCCATATCATTTTCTTGATGATTATAGTAAAGATAAATTTGATGCCATCCAGATCAGAAAAATATTAGGAAAACTCGGATACAAAATAGATAAAGAGCAGTCGTATCTTCCATGGATAATGAAAATGAATGATAGGACGTACCTCTTTTACTTTGTGGACTTTATAGTAGCAGAAAAAAATTTTAATATTAATCTGTAGAAAAATCGATAAGACAACAATACTTTCGACTGAATAAACTTCAACTCTAATAACTTTATGTACTCTTATTCTTATTTCTCAGAGGATTTGCGATTGCATCCAGTGTATTTCCAATCAAGAAGAAGGCCAAAGCAGTTAGAGCGATCATAAGTCCAGGAGGAATAATCCACCACCATATGCCCCTTGAGGCGGCATCTGCAGTATTTGCATCGTGAAGTATTTGTCCCCAAGTAGGTAAAGTTGGGTCTCCTAAACCAATAAAACTCAATGCAGCCTCAGCAAGTATAGCTGCAGGCACAGCGATTGCTATACTCGCAAATGTCAATGGAAGTAGTTGTGGAACTATGTGTTTGAAAATTACCATTAAATCTGACTGTCCCATTAGTTTAGCTGCTTCCACATATTGATAGTTGCGAATTTGCAATGCAATACTTCTAATTACTTTTGCAGTTCCCATCCAACTGAAAATTAGTATAAACCCGATTATCAAAAAGATACTTCGCCCAAACGTAATCGACAGAAGAATAAGGAGCGGTAAAGTTGGCAACGCATAAAATATATCGTTGACTCGCATCATCGTCTCATCAGTTCTCTTTCCTCTATATCCAGCTATTACACCATAAATTAGTCCAATAGCTATCGAAAATATTGAAACAGTTAGTCCTATGAATAATGCTATGGGGGTGCCCCATATGATCCCAACAGCAAGATCTCTTCTCAAGTCATCAGTTCCCATGATACCAAATACTTTACCTCCAAGAATTAAGCCAGCATCTTCCACACTGCTATAATTATCAAATAAATAGAACCTTTCTGAAATGTGATACGTTCCTTTAAGGACATTTGGTTTATTGGTATCTGAAAATATTACTACTTGGGATTCAAGACCTGATATGGAATAATTAAACATGCTTTCATATTGCTTCAGTGACTGTTTGATATTTTCGTTTGTAGAAAATATTCTGTCTGAAAAACTAGTGTTAGCATTATTTATTGGAGGTAATGATGAATAATATACAGTAAAGGTATTGTTATCAGGTCTGTTAACATCAATTTGCAAAACAGGAGGTATATCACCATATTTGACTTGGTAAAGAAACATAATGTCATCAGGAAAACTATCGGCTTGCATATCCACTTGAAAGGTATAATTATCTACTATAGTCCCTTCTGATGACACAGAAATAACTTTTGCGTCGTTCTTATCCAACGATATATGCTCGAATTCTTTGGGTCCAAAAAAATTAGTCCAAACTGGAGCCACTGTTTTTGGATTATTAATCCAATATTCTGGATCATTCCACCGAAAATAAGATTCAAGTGGGATAATTAATGGTGCGATTGCACTCAAAACCAATAGAAAACCAATAATTGATACTCCAATAATACCACGACGAGATTTTAATAAATCTAGGAGTAATTTTTTTTGCAATAAATTAGCTACCTTTCACCCTGGGATCCAAGAGAGTATAAGAAATGTCAGTAATGAATATTGTTATCAAAAACAGAACTGTAGAAACAAAAGTGAGACCAATTATAATTGGAACATCAAATACTCCAATTGCATCATAATAGAGTTTCCCCATGCCCGGCCAATCAAAAACGGCCTCTGTAATAATTGCTCCTCCAAAAGAAGCTGCTAAAGCCAGACCTACAGCAGTAGCTATTGGTGGTCCAGCGTTTCTTAACGCATGTGAGTATAAAATTTTTCGTCTGGAAATCCCCATTGTTCTTTTTGCATGAATAAAATCTTCATTCAAGATGTTTATCAAGAAATATCTCACAATATACGCCCACGCACCAAATGAAACAATGATCAATGTAATTAGTGGCAAGGTCATATGATATAGTAGATCAATAAAATAGGCAGGATCAGATGGCGAAGAGATAGGAGTTGCGCGAGCTGGAAATATATGTAATGTGAAGGCAAAGATTATAATCATTAACATTGCTACCCACCATGTTGGAAAGCTGTTACTAAATATTGCAAAAGTTGAATTTGCTTTATCCCACCAAGATCCTTCTTTACTTGCGACGTATGATCCCAGAAAAATACCAATTACAGTAACGCATATAGTTGCTGTAGTAAACAACAAGAGAGTTTTAGGAACTTTTTCGAATATTATATCCCTGACATTAGATGAGCCATAATCTGTTGTAAAATAGTGAGATTTTCCCAAATCCAAGGTCATCACACTAATAATTCTATGAAATAATTTTGATGGAGTGAAGGAATCTTGATCCAACCCAGAGAGTTTATATCTAAACTGGATTTGATTATTTATGTAAGATGATTTTTCATCTGAATTTTCAAACTTAAGTGTTCCTTGAGTTACTTCCTCTATCACCTGATTGCGAATAGCCTCTTTCTGTAGTTCATCAAAAGTTGAACCTAGTAAAATTACGGTTATAAACAGTGTTGCAAACAGTACCAAAAACATATTAAACGAACGGAAAAGTAAGGTTCTTCCTAGGCCCATTGCTTTTACTTTATTTATAATGAAGATATCTTAATAAATGCATCATCTTCAATCGTCTAATCGATGGAACACCATTGGCAGATCTACTTTGCGTTGCAACTAACCGAGTACGTTTTAAGTAATTTAGTTAGTTTTTGACTATAGGGTTTGGTACACCTATAAAAATACCACTATAGATATCAGGTCTTAGTGCGTAATTACTCTTTACAAATAATTGAAAGTCATTAGGTCCAACAGACATCCCTTTAGTATTGCTACCATTAATCGCAATTAAGAAATTGCCATTATCATCGATCCATTTACCCGGCCCTTGTGTTACCTGATGATTGTCCTTATCAAATATAAAATATGTTAATGTTGCATTACTACTATAGTTACCACCAATAGTCACATTACCTGAAATTTTTAGAGGCAAACCCCTTGTAACTATTTTTGGATATTGAACCTTTTCAAATTTCGCTGATTTTGCAGATTCATAAATAGACCAGTATCCCTTTGGAAATGGATAGGAGCTATCTCTAAATGCCGCAAGGGATATTACTCGGCCTGCTGGATTATAGTTCTTAATCTCATATGGGCCATTGCCAATTATTGCGTGGTTGTGTTCTGTTATCCATTTTATACTTGCGTCATATCTCTTCAAAGCCTCATCAACACTAACCACGCCTTTTAGTGGAGCAGGTACGAACCGCTCTACTTTCATTTTTTCGAGTTCTTGCTTTATAGCTTGTGCATGACTGGGTATTATCAAAGATAACCATTCAATGTTCTTGACAGTTGCTTCTGTTCGTGAGTACGCAAAGATTCCGTTTTTTACCAATCTCTCTATTGCCGCATTAACCTCCCAAGGGGATGTTGCCCAGACCGAAGCAAAATCAGCTATTTCCTTCTTATCAAAATGCCAATAGTCAACAAATGATACAAGAGTACTGTTATTTAGAAACTTAGTTCCACGGAGATATTTTAATCCAATTTGGGCAGGTGTGGCGTACTCCGGATCATATGTTTGATCAGTTGAATTAATTTTGGATGACCACTCATATGGAAAATAAAGTTGGTATATTAGATCAGCCTTGTTCATAGCTTGCCCGTTTTGCCAGTTTGAAAATATCAAATGAAGGGTAACCTTACTCTTGGAAGTATTCTGTCCAACATCCTCCCATCTTTGGTCGGATGGATTCCATGTCACAGCATCACTATCAACTGCGAGTCTCTTTTCTGGCCCCATAGTGGTAATATTTGTCCATTCATTTCTCAAAGGAATCACTTCACCAGTATATGGGTTCCTAGATGTAGGTGAATCTGATACTAATGATAGAATATTTGTGCAGTAAATATCATTACAACCGCCAACGTTATTCCATGCGCCTTGATAAACTTCCTTAACACCAACATTTATAGAACTTGTATTTTTTATTGATCTTGCATTTATGAGGGACTTACTTGTAGAAATACCTGCGCCAAAATCATTTATTAATCCTTTAATTGACGAAGACGCGGCATATGGATCAATATTCTGAGCTACGAAAAGTCTTACAGATTCTTGTATCCCTAGGGTTAATGCTTGTCGTAACAATTCATTTCGTTCCTCTTCTGAAGTAAAATTAGAAAACTCGATCCTTTGTGTTAATTTATCAAGCGTTGAATTTTGATAATTCCAAAAGGATGGATTGCCTCGTCCAGGCATACTGCCAAAATATGGTGAGTACATTTGAGCTGCTGTGGAAGGGTTGTATCTAACAAATTGAGATGTTCCTCCAAAACCTTCGGTGTAGACTTGCCAACCTAATTCCTGGGGGTCTTTGCCATAGACTACGAGGTTCGCTTTATTTAAATCACCGTAGTCTCTTTGTACCGTAAATCCAATTTTTTCAAGTTCATTTGCAAACATTTCACCCATGGATTTTCTTGGCAGATCATCACTTCGTATCATAAGTTTGATTGAGATGGGTGACCCTTTGTATATCCATTTACCATCGAGCTTTGTTGCTCCATGTGAAACCAGTGATTTTTCTATTATATCTTTTGCAAGACTTGGATTATATTTGAAATTGTAAGATTCTATAACTGGAATGAGAGCTTCGTATTCGGGTGAAGAGATTCCAAACGGGTCTATCTGGACACTTCCATACCCGTTTAGAATTTCATCTACGACAAATTCTCGATTTATCAAGTAATTTACTGCAAAACGGATATCTTTGAATTGGAATGGATTTAAAATGTTTGGATTCTTTGATGGTGCGGGATTTAGCAGGAAGCCGAATGAACCTGCATTCTTCTCATATATTTTTACGTTTGGATCCTTTGAAATAGATGTTACTGTTTCTAATGGTATTCTAAAAAAATATGTGTCAAGATTTCCTGCTTGAATATCATGCAGGGCTATATTTCCGTCCAGATATTGAATGAATTGTATGTTATCGGTATATGCACCCTTTTGACTTGATTCTAGTGCATTGATGGTTGTAAATGAGGAAACTATCACTACCAATATCAAGGGTAAAACGAGTAGAATTTTAGAGAATTGTTTCAATTGCTCTGAGGTAAAGGAAAGAGATTTATGAATTTTCTCAATTTAGCTGGTTGATACTAAAACAACATAATATAAGACTAGGTTAACTTGTTCTATGGAATCTATAGTTTTAAGGTATAAGAAACAACTATCATTATTATTAGAAAATAGGATAATCTCGGAGGAAATTTATTGTCATTTTGTTAAAAGAGGTCTAAAGGTTATAAGACCTTCAAGTGACTTTGGGCTCGATTATTTGGGTGGAATTTTGCCAGAGATTGTTCTCGGTGTGTCTTCTAACTATATCAGTAAGATGAAAATACCTTATCAAGCCACAAGTTATCTTGCAGCAAGAAATAAAAAAAATGGTACAGGAGTTTACATTTACAAGATTAACAATAAACCTGGTGGTGGTGTCATATCTTTAACTGGTGGAACTAGAAAACTGGGTGATAGCGTATTTGCATCAACTCACAGGATCTTGATGGGTTCAAATTCAATGATGATAAGTGCAGACAATTTGGTCATCAACAGAGAACAAATTTGGAATTGGCAATTTTTTGGAAATGTGGTAAGAGAATTAGCACCTGAGGTTTATGAGGATCTCGTAAAGCTAGAACAAAAAGTTGCTCGAAATTCAAACTTTCATCAAATTATTGTTACCAGATCCGAGAAGACGTTTCGAAGACTTAAGCTTCCAGATCTCTATCAGAAAAACCAAATAAAAATTCTAAATCCTAAAAATGAAATTCGCGTGATCTTTCTAACCAATGAATCAGGATATGATTATTCTTCAAAGTTGATTCGTGAATCGGATCTAATTCATTACATTGTCACTGGCAAAGATTTTGATATATATTCAGCGATGAAGAAGGTTAGACGACAATACGGCATAGATATGATCTTAAACGACGGAGGCCGTATCATGTCTAATTCGATTCGTGATCTTGGCATACTTGGAGAAGAGAGAGTTACCCTTGAACCATATCCGGGAAGTAAATTCATTTCTCTTGATGAAAGCAAAAATCCGAAAGCCGTTCTCGGCACAGAAGGAAGCGGGATTGATGGAGGGGAAATTAAGAATGGGATTAGGATACACTCGACAATAATAGGAGATGAGATTGCTAATGTCTATCTATATCCACTAAATGAGGGATTGTGCACTTAGCTGAACATCAGGTTTGTCGGAGTAAACTACTTTTACAACAATATACAATACATTATCAAAAAACAAGATTTGAAAAATACTTTACTTGACAACTAAGACGGGACAATCGGCATAAGTTACTACTCCTGAAGCAATACTGCCTAGCAACATTCTTTTTAATCCGGACATACCTTTAGAACCGATAACAATCAAATCGATGTTTTTTTCTTCAGCGTATTCCACGATAGTCTTTACTACAGAATTAGTACTAATGACAACATCTGTCCCTACGCTTACATTGCTTTCAGTGGCCTTTAATTTCACTTCATCTACGTACTTCTGTCCCCCTTGCATAGCTGTCATCACAATTCCCTTTACTGACCGTGGTATTCCAGGTGTTTCAACATCATCGATCTGGTCATACCTTATATCAGAAGGGATAACATACAGCGCAATCAATTCTGCTTGGTGTTTTTTCGCTACATCAATTGCCTCATTTCCTGCATTTAAAGAAGGTTTTGAACCATCCACCGCAACTAAGATCTTTTTGATATCGATATTTTCTTCGGTCAATAAACTTCTAATCCGCATATTCTTATATAGGCCTTTTCACCAAATAAAGCTGCAGATAAAAGAATATAACATTGATTAGTTAGGGTTTAATTTATAAAAGAATAGTTACTTTCTGCAAAAACACTTTAAGATCTATTTTATGTTACTTATTCATACTGGTTTATTCCACTAATTTCAAATAAAAGTTAGAGGGCTAAACTTCTCAATGAGTATCGCGACTCTTGAATATTCCAAGTAGAAATAGAAAAAACATCTTTCCAAATAAATTCAAAAATGGAAATGATGTATTAAACACAAGTTCCCAAATACCGACAAATAAATAGAAAACTGTAGTAGAATTAAAATAAAACAAAATAGTCTGATTTTTTTGTTCACTCAGTGCAGAATGACCATCCACCTCATCTTTCTATGTGTTGTATTTTTTAAGCAGTAATAACCTCGAACCCATAGATAAGGTTATTTGTTACTCACGCAAGAAAAGGATAGAGAACAATGCTATCTTCAACCGAAGAAGCTCAACAAATTAAAGCAAGAGTTTTGCATACAATAAAATCGGGTCTTGAATTTGATCTGAGCACTGAACAATGCAAACAATTTCTAAAGAGGCATGTTAATTCGAATGCTTCCATGGTTGTTTTAATAATTGATATTAATGGATCGACTCAAATGAGCATTACATTACCCCCATCAAAATTTGCGGCTATTCTACAAGTCTTTTCCCAGGAAACAAGACTGGCAATTAAGGGGTACGGCGGTTACGTCTTAAAATTTGTGGGCGATTCGGTAATTGGTCTGTTCCCTGCAGAATTCGATAAGAAAAAGGCTTGTATCAATGCATTAAATTGTGCACAAGGTATCCTTTCAATCATTAATGATTGCATAAATCCAATATTAAAAGAAAATCATCTTCCTGAAATAAAGGTAAGAGTTGGATTGGACTGTGGACATTCATTAGTAATACTATACGGAAAAAACGTAGATACAGCTCCCATTGATGTAGTCGGACCAAGCATAAGCATTGCGTCTAAGATAGCCTCTGCTGCACAATTAAACCAAGTCCTGGTTGGTCAGTCCTTATACGATATCCTTGCACCTGACGCTTCATTTAATCATAGATTCATCAACGTCGAGTTAACTAACGTTAAATGGAATTATGTGAAACCTTCAAATGGTAACATCTATGAGTTATATTCGTACGAGTAGACATTTGGTACCAGTCTTAATATCGAAATCCCACCAACATATATTTCAAATAATCCAATATCATTAAACCGTGTTTCCTGACGATAGTGACTAAAAAAATTGGGGAGTACACGTTGAAGCATATGCTACTGGGGCATACTACATCGTTGTTTTATAAAATTCATATACAGAATTAAATTAATTATTCTAAGTTTGGTAACTAATATAAGCATAATCTGAAGTTCCGTTTTGTTTCATTAGTATCTATAACACATGCAGTACCTCAAGAGTCCAGAAGCAGAAAGGTCGTATTAATAAAGTATATCTAGGAATCCAATAATCCTGTCTCGGTTTGACTGGAGATATAATATAATATGGAGTATATCTTAAAAAGCCAGACCGTATATACTGTAGTGATGGTCACAACCGTAAGGGAACTTATGAGGAAGGAGGTTTTTACAATTGAAGAGTCGGAATCTATTCAAAACTCTGCAATGAAAATGAATGATAAAAAAGTAAGTTCATTGCTTATTGTTGATAGTTACGGTAAACCAACAGGCCTAGTTACGGAACGTGATTTGGTTAGAAAAGTTTGTATTAAAGACGTGCGCACAAGCCAAGTGAAAAACAAAGAGATCATGTCGGCTCCATTGATTACTATTGATTCTAAATCATCCCCATCAGTTGCGGCAGATTTGATGCTAAAACATAATGTTAGGCACTTACTTGTCGTTGATGATGATTCGAAAGATGCGAACAAACTAATTGGCATGATTACTCCCCTCGATTTTACAAAGTATGAAGAATATGTACGTAATGATGAGGAAAAAGAAAGTATTGAAATGATCTTAGAATATTATATCTAAGATCGTCTAGGTACCATCAAATATACATTCTGTATGCGGTTAGTGTAATGATCTTTATCTGCAAAGTTTTTTAGAAAGTAAAAGCCGTACATGGTTGTAAGAATAAACATGCCGAGGTCTAAAACGGAAGTTTCAAACAACAGTACGAAGGGAGGCCAGTCACAAACTAATGCTCCTTTACCAGAATGGGCTGAAGACGAAATTAAATCTGTACAATTTGGTGATCCAGAAATTTTAACAAGATCAGGATACATATTGGCAGTATACGAAGGTGTTTACAAGATTGATTTACAGGTATATGAAGCACTTTCGGATGGTAGGACAATTATTGAAGGATTGGACGTACCCCAAAATTTAAAAATTTCAGACTTTTTAAAAGGATTCATTTATGAATTCAAAATAAAAATGTTCAAAGGTGAATTGAGTTCCAAATTAGTTGAGCTCTTAAAATTAACGTACAATCTGGAAATGAATGCGATATATAAATTTGAGTTGGAAGATCTTCAGCTTATGGATGTGGAATCAGACATACAGGCATCAGCCGGCACTGATGAAGAAGAAGAAGATTAATAACATGCCTATTTTTCAATGTCCAGCATTTTTCTAAAATAATTACCCACGATGGGATTTACTAAATACGGTATCGTTTGTTTTAACCATACTCCTCCTCTCATATAAAAAGGAACTACAATTTCCAACCGTTTTGAATTAGAAGCTCGTATTATTGCTCTAGATACAGTAGTGGGATCCAAATAAAAATGCTCCTTGTTTTTGAAAGTGTTGCCAAATGATGGATGATAGAAAAAATTCGTCTTCACTCCTATTGGGCTTACAACAGTAACATGTACGCCCGTACCATGCAGTTCGTGTTGGAGTGATTCTGAAAAACCAAGCATTGCAAATTTTGAACCACAATACGCTGCCAATCCAGGAATTCCAAAGCTCGCTGTTAGCGATGCAACATTTATGATGTGACCGTTTTTTTTTCTTAACATGGAGTTTAGAAATGCTTTGGTACAATACATCATTCCAAAATAATTCGTTTTTGTTACTAACTCTAACTCCTCTATTGACTGAGAGGCTACTTTTCCTAATATCCCAATTCCTGCATTATTTACCAAAATATCAACGGTGTCATAAACTGATAGTACTTCTTTAGCCATCTTTAGTACCTCCGATTTGTTGGATATATCGCAACCAAATATCATGCATTTGGATTTCTCACCTATTTCTGATAAAACTTGAGATAATCGTTCCTTGTTTCTAGCAACAAGTATAATAGCTTTGGCTTCTTGCTTTGCAAAGTCTAATGCTGTTGATCTGCCAATACCTGATGATGCCCCAGTTATGACGACTATTTTTCCTCTCAGCTTATTCATTATAGATCTGTTTGTATTAACAGAAAGTCTTTTTCAGCAACATTGTTTAACTACTATCCAATTTTTTAGATTTAATCTGATTTGCAATGGAATCTTTTCCGACTGTAATCCTCATAAGAGCTATCCACATAATGACAAGGGGGACATGGTATGTAGCAATTCTCCAAGCTATAATCACAGACAATTGTGATGAGTTTAGAACATCGGCCAAATGTGGAATAGAACTAATATTTGTAATATATGCCCAGACACCCAATTCTGCTAAACCAGATCCTCCAATGGTAATCGGTAATGTGGAGAGGGCGGTTGATGCAGAAGTGGCCATAAATGATTGAAAAAATCCTACGTGTTCACCTACAGCTTGTGCAAGTATCAAGAATGAAAGCCCTTGAAATACAAAAGCTACAAACGTTATTGCCATTCCTATCGAAAGGACTTTGACTGAATTGAAAGATGTGAAATTCTCCCTGCTCATTGTGCACAAGTCTGCTAATGCAACATTTGTAGATTGTATGATACGATCTGATCTTTCTTTTGATAAGAACTTTTTAAGCAAGCTTATTGCAAATTTTGGGAGTTGAATATTTCTATTTGCAGATAAAACAACTACTAGAAACCAAAAGCCAAATGTTGGAATAGCAACAAGGATGACTGTAATACCAATAAAGGATCCGCCGCTAACGATGGCCACAACACCTGCAATAAATGCCAAAATACTCCCTACAAAAACGTCGGCAATTATTTCCGCAGTTGCTACCCAGGCAGCCTTTCCTGTGGAAACTCCGTTTTTTACGAGCCATGCAATCCTTACTATTTCACCACCTATGAACGACGGTGTAGTCTGTGTAACGAATTCACCGGCTAACCTAGCATTCATTGTTTTTAGAGTTGTGCTAATATTAGGCCCGATGAAGCGATTAGTAAAGTACCTAAACCTATACGCTTGCAGTAAAATTCGAACCATAACAGCAGATACAGAAAGCAGGAATGGCAATGCGCCGACCGAGAATACATCTGAAGGAGAGACAGGTGTAAATACAAATAATAATAGAAATGGGATAAGGCTTACGGCAACTGCGATTATTCTCCATTTCAAAATAAATCAATGCAAAATAGATATCAGTCATATAATAATTAATAGAATTAATATATTCACTTCAATGTTTGAAGTATATTTGGAAACTATTTTTATTACTGGGACAGCTGGCTCAGGCAAGTCACTTCTCACATCGAAACTAGTCCAATGGTACAAGGATAATAATTTCTATGCCATTTCTCTAAATCTTGATCCAGGTGTCATTTCACTACCTTACGAACCAGATGTTGACGTAAGAAATTATATTGACATAGGCACGATTATGTCTCAACATGACTTAGGGCCAAATGGCGCCCTTATAATGGCCTCAGATTTGATAGCCACAAAATTAGATGAAATACAAGATGAGGTTTTTAGTCTAAACCCAGATTTTGTGGTTGTAGATACTCCTGGTCAGATTGAACTGTTTATATTCAGGGCAAGTGGTCCATTTTTTGTCTCGAATTTTCAATCTGACAATAAGATTAACATATTTACTTTTGATGGCATTCTTGCCTCGTCTAGTCCAATGAATTTCATTTCAATTGCATTGATGGCAACTTCAGTGAGACTTCGTTTGAATATATCACAGATTGATGTCATGACAAAAAGAGATCTAGTAATTGATAAGCTGCAGGAAATAATTAAATGGTCTTCTAAATCATCTCTGGAAGATTCATTGCAAAATGAAAAGAATATTGAATATTCAATTCTGAGTAAGGATCTACTAAACGCTTTGTTTAAAAACAAACTCATGCAAGCTCCAATTCTCGTGTCAAGTTTAACAATGAGCGGGATGGTAAATCTAACTGCAGCACTATCAAGGGTGCTTAATTTAGGCGAAGAAAAAGGAGAGTAGAGTTGAAAAAGAAAGAAACATTAGAATTTTGTAAAGCAGCGGCATCATCATCAACTGCCAATCTAGGCCCTGGCTTTGATGTCTTTGGACTTGGACTTGATGTTTTTTATGATACCGTATCCATTCATAAGTTAGTAACAAAGAATGGAAAAATAAAAATCACATTAGATAAGAATGTAAGTATTCCTTCCTCGGTTAAACAAAATTCTGCAAGTCTTTCTGTGATGAAAATCGCTCAAAAATTCAAAATTAGGAATGATCTTGAGATTAGAATCACCAAGGGTGTACCGATAGGCTTGGGTTTAGGAAGTAGCGCTGCATCGAGCGCAGCCGCAGTTATAGCATTTAACGAACTTTTTCAATGCAAATTAACGGACAACGAAATATTAGATTATGCAGCAGAAGGGGAAGTTAGTAGTGCTGGTGTAAAACACTATGATAATGTTGTTGCTTCACTATTTGGAGGATTCGTTATTGTACGAACTTTTCCCACACTTAATTTTGTTAAAATAAACACACCAAAAGATCTTATGGTTGTAGTTTGCGTTCCTAAAATAATAACACCAGCTAGGAAAACAAAATTGGCACGAAGTGTGATACCAAAAGAGATAACAATCAAAGACCTTACAAAAAATTTGGCAAATGCTTGTATTATGGTTAGCGGCTTTTTCCTCCAGGATACCAAACTTCTAGCAACCGGTATAAATGATATTATAGTAGAACCAGCCAGAAAGGACCTTATTCCCGGATATGACAATGTGAAATTAAATGCATACCAGTCCGGTGCATTGGCAGTTACTATAAGCGGTGCTGGACCGTCGATGATTGCGTTCACAAATTCTGCTAAAAAAGCAAGTAAAATAGGTCATTCGATGGAAGAGGGATTTGCTGAATCTAGAGTTGAAAGTAGTTCCTATGTCTGTCGACCCAGTAGTCCGGCTAGAGTTACTTCAAAATATTGATTTCAAATAAAGTTGAGGTTAAAGAAGTGATATTACTTCTTGCTCTTATTTAGAAATTCAGACATCATTTTTTGTCTATCCTCATGCGCAAAACACAGAGACCAACCATAGATTTCTAATCTAAGCCCCGTATTCAGATCTGCATCCATACCCCTATTTATCAACATTTTACTGACCTTTACAGCATTATAACTATTTTTTGCAATTTGCTTGGCTAAATCTACACACGCATCCATAAGTTTATTGTTAAGAAGTTTTGCTACCTGCCTATTTCGTTCCTTCTCTTTTTCCCTATCATCCTTAGGAACCTCAGGGGGTATATTATCATCAGTAGATAACTCAATCACGCTGTTTACCAGTCCCAATTGAAGTGCTTCTTGCGCCGAAACCATCTTACCGGTAAAAACTAATTCCTTAGCTTTTGCTGGACCAACTAATCTCATGAGCCTTTGTGTACCTCCCCATCCTGGAGGAATTCCTATTGTAACTTCTGGTTGCCCTAATTTTGCATTACTTGATGCGACTCTAATATCGCAAACCATGGCTAATTCACAACCACCTCCGAGTGCGTATCCATTCACAGCAGCTATAACTGGTTTTTCCAACCGTTCGATCTTGTTCAAGACTGATTGTGCTGATGATGCATATTTTTCCGCAGATATTGGATCTATGTTCACCATATATGATATATCTGCACCGGCGCAGAAGGATTTATCTCCAGTACCTGTTATTATTACAACTTTGATACTTTCGTCTGCTCCCACTATATCTACCGTTCGAGAAAGCTCCGATATGACATCAATATTCATTGCATTGAGTGCTTCGGGCCTATTAATTCGCAGTAAAGCTATTTCTCCTTGTGGTTCAAGCTGAATATACTTCATATTAGACATTAAAAAAATGGAACTAGTACGTTTAATTAAATCTTATTCTAGTTTCGCCAAACGCTGCCCAAATTCCGTGATTACTATGAATAAATGCACAAAAATTAAGAGATTTAGAGATTTTCAGGTTTTGATACTAGGCGCCAGCCATTCCGTTTCTCAATTCAACAGCCTTGTGGTCGTCGTTGGCTGCCATTGACTCTGCAGCTTCCTTGTGCATTTCAGACATTGCACATCCCATTTGTGCCTCGGGTTTGCCCCTTCTCATGATTCCACGATACAAACCAGCTTCAAGCGTTTGTCCATGTGCTTTTTCCCATTCCTCAACTGGAATGCTGTATTTCTTTTGGATTCTATCTCGATACCATTCTGGAATTACATTAAATGCACAGAATGGAATAATTCGCAAGTCAGGGGTCAAATAATGAATATCACATCTCTGTAGTCTCTCAAGGTCTTCATTATATTTATCTTGGAAGTGCATCATTCCCAAGAAGAGTGAACGAACATGCCATGAACCTACTGAGTCAAAATTATGTTTCAGTAATATGCTAGAGAACATCTTTGCAAGATTTAGCCCATGAGGCTGTTTGTTTCTATCTACGAATTGATTTAATTTCCTAACAACCTGTAACATTGTCCAATACCTGTTTGCACCCGATTTAATTTCCTCGGCCTTTTCTTCAAAATATTCCAGGACACCTTTGAGGTCAACAAATGAGGTTAGCGGAATTAACTTCTTAGTTTGAGTGTCCTCAAATACGTAGGTTCCAGCACCGCAAGCAAAATGGATGGATAGTTCGTATTTTGGTTTTTTGCTAAATGCTTCAATAACATTTGTTAGCGGCATGCATGATGGAACTGGGAACCAGTCATCCATGGAAATTTCTCCGTTAGTTTGTTCTTGTATCCTTTCTATACAATCTGGTATAGTAATCCTATATTTCTCTCGTTCTTTTTTGCCCATTCTACCAGTTAATGAAACAGGTTGGAAGTTTACTGCATGAACTACGTCGAGATGTTTTTGTGCATATCTTATAATTGGACCTAATTCATGATCATTGATTGATTTTATTACAGTTGGCACGAACACTACAGTAGTTCCACATTTTCTTGCAGATTCTAGGGCGTATGGAACTTCCCAGTGATTCTTTGGATTTGTTCTAGGAGTTACTCCATCAAATGACAGGTATAGATTGCTCACACCCGCATTTCTTACTTGACGCATTGTTTCTGGAGAAAGTGCCAATTTGATACCGTTAGTATTCATTTGAACATGATCCACGCCCTCCTCTTTCATGATCCTAATGATATCACTGATATCGTCTCTTAACATTGGTTCGCCGCCAGTAATTTGAATCGAATTTCCGGCGATTGGCTTTTCTGCCTTTAGAGTTTTCATCATAGCTCTAACTTGTTCATGGTTAGGTTCATACAAATAAGCGCCTTCTAATCCCTTTTTAACATAAAAGAAACAGTACCAGCACGTGAGATCACATCTATTGGTGACAATCATATTAGCAAGGCCGGAATGCGACAGATGATTTGTACATAATCCACAATTAGTAGGGCAGGCACATTTATCTACCATAACATTGGGTGCATGGGCACCTTTTCCATCCATCCAGTATGTGCTGAATTTATTGTACATTTTATATGAACCAAAATACAATTCTTCACACTCACCGTGTGTTGGACATGTTTTGGACATGAAGACCTTACCTTCTCTTTCAAAAACTTCGGCATCAAGAATCATGTTACAGTCAGGGCATATACTTTGAGTAAATCGAATTGTTCTCTTATCTGTGTTAACTTTGCTTACCGTACGATTGGATATTTGTATTAATTCCACTTAATATTCACCTAGGTTATTCATGACGATTCGGCTCTTTTACTATATAAATATAATGTAACTAATAATATGGTGATTAGTTTGCTTATAGGTGTATAGCAAGTTCCACATCTAAGATATATACTATGTTTTGTTATCCAGCTTAACCATTATTATGAGTTTATCTGACAAGACCAAGAAAGCAATGGAAGAAATAGGTTTAGGAAGCTATGAAATAAAAGTCTACATTTGTCTACTCGAAAATGGTTCGATGACAGCTTCTGTGATAAGTAAAAAATCGAGTGTACCTTATTCAAAGATATACGAAGTTTTAAATTCATTAGAAGATAGAGGGTGGATTGAATCTAACAGCTCAAGGCCACAGAAATTCTTTCCGAATTCACCCCAAACCGCCACAGAAACTACTAGAACTTTAATAGAAAAAAAGATGGATTCCAACAACGAGCTAATAATTCAGGAACTAATGCCTATTTACGAAAAAACAGGTATTAAGGAAAGGCCAGAAATATGGGTCGTAATGGGTTTATTTAATATCGCCAATAAGGTTCAAGAAATAATTCAAAATTGCAAGAAGGAATTGCTCCTCGCGTTACCTCAAGGTGCAGAAAATATCGTCGGACTGGTTCAAGCTACTTTGAGAACCCTATCGGAGAAAGGTGTAAAAATTGCAGTCCTTGTTTCGGATAACACAAGTCAGGAGGCAATACTCGCCATTTCTAGAGTTGCTGAAGTTAGAGTTAAGAACAGCATGTTTGGAGGCGGAGTTATAGGCGACATAAATCAGGTTATGATTTTACTAGGTAGTGGAAGAAACGAAAGAGGTTCTGTAGAGCCAATAGCAATTTGGGCAGATCATATAGGATTGGCAGGATTTGCCAAAGAATACTTTAGGTATCTATGGGCAGATGCAAGTTCAAAATAGAACTTGATACATCAGGAGCTCAGAGTCTACAACTACAAGCTAATTTTTAAGAGTCTTAATTGATATTAATAAAGGACAAACAATGAAGAAATAGCCCTACTGAAGTGAATATGAAGTAGATCTTGAGTTAGGAGTTTGTCCGCTCAAAGTCCTGACACTTTTCATTTTTAAGCGACTTGGATCGTACAATAGCAAATAATAGATAAAGTAAAAATTGCTGCAGATATTAATGTCAGAAACTTGATAAATAGCAACAAATCCTATCAAGATATTGGTACTCATCGAAGCTGCTTGTTCACTTGAGAGCTTTAGGAGGTTTATTATAATAAGTACATGCAGATCTTTTATACCGGAAAGTTACATGCACGACTTTGAAATATTTCCTGAACGAGAAGAAGGCCCTGGTGCAATATACATTGAAGCAGTAGACAAGGTGACTCTTAAAAAGATTCGTGAAATGACTTTTGTGAACGCCAAAGAAGTATTGGGCATAATTTATTCTTCAAAAACTGGAAACACTCAGCTTAAATGGCGTCAAACTAGGAGGAAAAATGGAAAAGTCACTGGGGAAGCTTCACCAAATGCATTAGTGAATTTGGTTGAATCAGAAGTAATTACCCAGGACTGGGTAAACAGTTATCTTGAGTCTTCAAAACAAAATAATGGAGATAACAATCAGTCGAAATTGAATACAGAATCCAATTGATGAGATTGGATCTAGACATATTGTGAAAAATAATTCAGATGATTGTACGAGATTCAAAGCATTCAGAAAAATCAAAAGCAATCATTCCAGAAGATCTGGACGATCTGTTTACATTAAGAAGAATAATCGAAATCAGTGACACTATTATCACGGACACTACAAGATCACTTAAACAGAGATCTGAATTTTCCAGACCTGATAAGGGCGAACGAGTAAAAATAAGAATATTACTAAGAATCGAAACTATCAAATTTGATGGAACAGTTGATAGAATACGAATTGGGGGCACAATATTAAACAGTGACAATCAGTTAGTTCCAAAGGGCGTTCATCATTCTATTTCAATTAAAGTAGATGATATGATTATTTTAGAGAAAAAACAATGGAAAAAAATTCAATCGGATATATTAAAGAATTCTGGTAATAATACTATCTATCTGTTAATTTCGATCGATATTCAGGAAGCCGCGATAGCATTGGTAACAGGTACACACGTAAAAATCTTACCAAATATCTACTCAGGTCAAAGTGGAAAAAGATTTCAAGGTTCTAAAACGGTAAATCCAAAAATTGACAATTTCTTTGATGAAATACTTAGAGGAATTAAAAGCGTAACTAATTTGCAGACTCAAAAACAAATGCTTGTTTTATTCGGCCCTGGCGAAACCAAAAAGAGGTTCTTTAACTTTCTTTCCAAGGAAATGAATGAAAATATTACAATCTTAGAGGGGATAGACGTGGCAGGAGAAGATGGTATTTTTGTATCACTACGCTCAACATCACTAAAGGAGTTATTAAAAACCAGTAAAATTGGTATAGTATCGTCGCTACTGGACAAATTAATTTATCTTATTCACAAGGGTGAATCCAAGTATGCAATTGGGGTTAATGAAGTACGAGATGCAGTACTTAACAGATCGTTAGATTGTTTAATCTATTCTAACTCTATATTGGAAAAGATCAACGAAGATGAATTTATTGATTTACTGAATTCGACCGAAACTATTGGGGGGAAAATATATGGTGTAGACGCGTCGACTGACATCGGACTGCGAATTTCTTCTTTGGGTGGAATCATAGGGTTTCTTCGATATGCCACAAGATGACATCTAAATAGTCATACGTTAAGAAGCTGAGTTGATTAGCCATTCGAGGTAATCTTTTTCAACATTATCCATTCTAATTTCAACAATTTCGGGTACCTCATACGGATGAATTCTTTTCAGCTCTTTTTGCAGCTTGGCAGGTAGAGCAGTTTTAAAAAGACAAAGATATTCATTTTCATGTTGTATCTTGTTGTGCCAATAGTAGAACGAGTCTATTTTAATTATATTTACACATGCACACAGCCTTTTTGAAATCACATCTTTTGCTATATTATTCGCAGAACTTCTTGATTCAAATGTCGAAATTATTATTGATCCTTTGCTAAGCGACAGTTTTGATTCTACCTATCGTTTTATGCATAATTGCATTATTTTATTGGAAAATAAAAGGGTGGTTATTCTGAGTGTTCTCCGATTGATGTTCTAGAATTATGATTAAAAGCACTGATAGGCGCATCCGGAAAATTATCAGTAACTCGTTGTTCTGCGACTACGTTTGCTTCTGCAAGGATATTATTTATATCTCCTCCTGATGGGTTTAACGCAAAGCCTATTTCTGAAGTGCTATTTGCATTTACCATAATATCACTAAAAACATCATTTATTTCGCCCAACTCCGAATCAACATTAGGCATTAATCCTGTTAGTCCTGTTTTTACTTTTGAGAGTGTACCAACAGCTGGTTTTAATGCAGTAAGAGCATCGCCAATATCAATAGTGGACTCCAGTCTCATATGTACCTGTTCAAGCGACATTTTTAATTGTGAAATAGTTTTGATTGTTCTTCTAACTTGTGACAGTTCATTTGAAAGCATTTTGCTTTGTTGAGCATCATGATTTTGTAAATGAGTAACAATTTGATTAAAGAGGGTTCTATCTTTTAATTTCAATTTTTCTAGAAGCGCATCCAATTTTTGGGTTTGAATTCCAAGTCTATTTTTTGCTGATTCCATAGTAGGCTTTAGAGGTTTTTGTGTTCTCAAACTGTCTCTGATTCTTTCTGTGGGATCTTTTTTGGCCTCTTTATTCCACTGGTTTGAAAAGCTAGTCATAATATTTAGAGTTATCAGTAGGCGTTAAATCAAAGTGTCATATTTGAATAACCTACTACTAATATTTTCTAAACATATTCACAAATAGTTCTAGAACTCTTTTCTATCATGCACTCTCGAGGTTTCAGCCACTCAGTTTTGTGTAGAGGTAGTTAGCCAACTTAAATATCTTTTAGAACAACAAATGAGTCTAGTGAATCTAAAAGAATGGTGCGAGATGGATGAAATTGTCTACAGTGCCGAAACCAATGAACAATATTTACAATTTGCAGGTTATGATTTTGATAAAAAAAATATTCAAAACATATCCAAAATGAAATTTTTGGTTTCGAAAATATTCTTGAGGACATTTTCTGAACCAAGGATATTGTTATTGTCTTCAATAGAAAACATATCTGAATCTTTAACAAAATCCCTAGAATTGAAACTGCGCGATTTGAGAGGCACCAAGATAAAAAGTCGATATTGCAAATTTAATGGAAAGATACTGAACTGGAATAATTGGAGACAGTTTAATAGCAGCGAAAATGACAACAAAAGAAGAAAAATCGTTTTTGACGAATTTATCAAAAAGACAAGATATATTTCTCCTGTAATCAATCTACGTTATAAAGAATTAAAGAAATTTATTCTAATTTTTCAGACAAGATAAATGAAAATTCGAAGGGTAGGTTTAGTCCACTAGATGGATATCTATTAAGTGAAAACATAACCTTCCAACAGCTAAAGGCATTGGTTTCAGAAATGGGACAACGGGCAAGAATATCCTTTCTGAGTGAGCTTGATTGTGGAAATCAACTTATCGGAAAGGATCCCGAATATTTTGATGATTTTTATTTTTTTCGTAACAGAATCTTCCGAAAATTCGAGAAATACTTTTTCAAGATTAATCCAGTCGTTGCGGTTAGGAGGACTTTGGAATCGATTGGATTTGATTTTTCAAAAATTCACTTTGATACGTCGGACAGGCCAAATAAATACCCATCACCGATTTGTTTTTTTGTAAAAATTCCTGGCGATATTAGAGTCTTGTACAAAAATGAAAGCCCTTACTTTAATCTGCAAAGCTGCTATCATGAAACTGGACATGCAATACACGCCGCTTCAATAAATCCGGAGTTAAACTACTGGGAAAAATACAAATTTTCAATGGGTATTGCTGAAATATTTTCAATGCTAATAGAGAGATTGACAAGAAATCCGTTATACATGAAGGAAATTGGAATCAGAAATAATAAAGTGTTAAGTGAACTGGTCTGGAAAAGCAAATTCATGGAGCTATTTTTTGTGGTCTTTTACGCTGCTAATTCATTAATGAAAATGGAATTTTGGAACAGAAACCTTTCAATCTATGAAACAAGTAGATTGTATGAAAATTTGATCAAAAAGTATATGGGTCTTGAAGTGCTTGGAGAATATTGGATGTTACATCACATTCTTCCGGAATCAATAATGTATGTTCCAAGTTACATGTTAGCTGCCATACGAGCTACTGAGTTGGAAAGATTTCTTATGGATAGATTCGGAGAGAAATGGTGGAATGAACCTACTGCGGGTAAGAAACTTAAAGAAATAATGTCTAAAGGAGCAAAGATAAATTTGAAAGAATTCTCCAAACTTGACCAGAGTAACTTTATGAAGGACATAACTTCTCATTAATTCACAATACTTTTGGAGATGGAGAACAGGAGAATCATTTTTGGTCGGAAGTTCCAAGAGGGCTGTATATGCTGCATTGTTTGGTAACCTGGGAATATCAATTGCTAAGCTTATCGCCGCGTTGCTCACAAATAGTAGCGCTATGTGGTCTGAAACATACCATTCTTTTTCGGATACATTTAACCAGGTACTTTTGCTGATTGGAATTAAGACTAGTACGAGAGTTCCCACAGAAAGACATCCATTTGGATATGGAAAGGAGCAATTTTTTTGGTCGTTTGTTGTTGCAACCTTATTATTTGGTATTTCAGGAATACTATCTTTTGAAAAAGGGTATACTTCAATTTTTGATCCTGCACATCATATTGTAAATACCGACATAAGTTACATAATACTCTTAATATCAGCCGTATTTGAAGGAAATGCCTTGCGTATTGCTTTCACTATGTTCAAGAATACCATTGAAGCAAGAGGAGAAAAAGTAAATTTACACAAGTTATTTAATGAATTTCAAGAAAGTAAAGATCCTACTATTCTAACCGTAATGGTTGAGGATTCAGCGGCACTACTCGGAATAGCGATAGCCGCTATAGGAATCTATTTGTCTGATGTTACTAAGAATATGATCTATGACGCTTACAGTTCTATAGCAATTGGTGCCGTTTTGATGCTATTTGCATTCTTTTTAGCAAAGGAAAATAGGGCCCTTCTTATTGGGGAAGCAATGTCGAGGAAGGATCACACCAAAATTATACAATCCGTCTTAAATATTCCTGAGGTAAACAGAGTAATCACACTTAGAACAATGCATTTTGGTCCCAATGATGTCCTAGTTGCAATGGAAGTGAGTATCGTAGATAACATAAACACCGACCAAATAGAGCAAGTGATTGATACAATTGAAGAACGGATTAAGTCCGTTATTGATGTAAAGACTTCATCTAAGATTTATGTAGAAGTTGAGAGAGACAGCTGTCCTATTAATCCAAAAAAGCAACAGGACCAGAGCATGAAATGAAGAGTTCTATTTAATAATCTAAGCCTTTTGAAAATGGATTATTTTCCTCTGCCTTTATCGAATTAATACCTTCATATTCGAGGCGATCTCAATTCAAATTTGGAGTCTGGATGTAGTTCGTATACTTGTGCTTGTCGTGATTGTGGGGTACATCTTCCACTCGTTGGCAGTTATTGCAAATCCATGAAACGTTCTCGTTACAATAATCGCAAATCAAGAGTGGTACCAAGATCTTTCCACATGTTCTGCATGATTCTTTGTTAAACATTGTTTTATACCTGTTTGTAATTATTATATTATATGTATAAGTAATATATAAATTCTACACCGTTAGTACCAATATTTTTTATAAAGAAATCTACATTATTGAAATTTTCATACGGTTAAAAATTTGACCTTCGTCATTTTCTGCACAAGTATATTATTCTTTATCTACGAATTCATCAGCATTCGGAGGTTCTGGATTCAATCCCTTGCGCTTCCTAATATCATTGACCAGTGATTTTAGTAGAGATTGTGGTACAATTTGCCAGGTCTTAAAATAAGTATTCCATAAGGCCTTGCCGGCAGTTCCACCGCGCATCACCTCAGATAGATCAAACGTTTCGGAAGCAGGAACTTCACCTTGAATAATGCTAATTACTCCCTTTTGTTCTACGTTCAATAGCTTACCACGTTTTCCTGATAAGACTCCTGCCACAGTTCCAATTTGTTCCTGAGGACATTTTATTTCCATACCAAGAATAGGTTCTAACAATGCAGGACCTGCTAAAAGCATAGATCCCAACATGGATCTCCTAGTGGCCGGCATTAGCTGTGCCAGGCCACGATGAGCGGGGTCTTCATGTGGAACAAAATGGTGGAAAACAAATTTTACACCACGAAGAGTTTCATGAGCAATCGGACCGGAATGTACTACATCATCAAATCCTGACCTTATAGAATCCATAGATTCCTGAATAAATTGAACACCTTTGGTTTCATCCACAAGAATGTTTCCGCTGATATCAATAGCAGCAACGTTCTTTGCTTCATCCGCACTCCAGCCTTTTTCGCGTAACAATTTTGCCATTTGTTTTCTTTCCATATCCTCATGGATATGACCATTTTTTATTAATTCAATAATTTCTTCTCCCAATGGTTCAACTCTCATGAATATTTTATTGTGTTTATTAGGAGATTTACTCATAATTGGTCCAGCAGTACTCCGTATGGTCTCACGATAATTGATAAGGGGCTGAGTAGTAGTAATTTCCAAACCGGACTCTAGTATTAGAGAAGTAGCAATTTCAAGATGTAGAACTCCCATGCCAGATAGTAATGTTTCGCCAGTTTCTTCATTAATTTTAACTATAAGATTCGGATCTTCAACAGTTATTCTTCTTAATGCTTCAACCAACTTTGGTAGATCTTTTGGATGCTTTGGCTCTATTGCAATAGTAACGACGGGTTCTGATACATATTTTATTGATTCAAATGCAGGTACATTTTTAACGGATGAAAATGTTTCTCCTGCTATTGCATGATCTATTCCAAGCAAGGCCGGTATATTTCCTGCGGGAAGCATATTTACTAGTTCACGAGTATTTCCCATGTAGATATTAACCGATTGAACTTTACCTGTTCTTTTTCCATCTATCAGATAAACTTCGTCTCCATCTTTTACCGTACCAGAAAACAATCGACCAGTTGCTATTCTGCCAGCTTGAGGATCCACATTAATTGTAGTCACCATCATTAGAATTGGTCCCTTTTCATCACACGATATGAGAGCCTTACCTATATCTGAATCAAGGTCACCTGGCCATATTTTTGGTATCCTGTAGCGCTGAGCTACATGGGGAGGTGGATGATGCTGGACGACCATTCCAAGAACAGCCTCATGTAAGGGAGCTTTTTGTGAAAGAGCCTTTATCAAGGATTGATCGTCAGAATTGTATGCATCATAAACATCCTTAAAGCCGATTCCATTTTTTTGGGCAATATTATAATTAAATCCCCATCTATCCTTTGCCGAGCCAAATGCTACGCTGTTTCCTTGAATACTAACCTTCCATTTTTCTCTTAACTCTGGTTCAGCATAAATCTCAACTAATTTGTTGAATTCTGCAATAATATTTGATAGCCATTTTTGCATGGCAGTTGCATCTAATCTTAGCTCTTTGACTAGTCTATCAATTTTGTTTATATAGAGAACTGGTCTCACTCGTTCTTCGAGAGCTTGTCGAGTTACAGTTTCTGTTTGAGTCATTATCCCTTCGACAGAATCTGACACTACAACCACTCCATCAATTGCACGTAATGCCCGCGTGACTCTTCCTGTAAAATCAATATGTCCAGGAGTATCGATCATATTAATCACATATTCCTTTCCATTGATTTCATAATACAGGGTTACGTTGGCTCCTCTGATTGTCATTTGTCTATTTTGCTCTAGTTTCATTGAATCTAATGCTAAGGCCTGACCTGCAACTGAAGGAGAAATAATACCAGATGCAGCCAATAAACTATCACTCATCGTAGTTTTTCCATGATCTACATGAGCTATCACACCGAAATTTCGAATCTGATCCTTATTTCCTATAATTCTCAAAATGTCCTGCGTTGACTTGAATTTTGGCATCCTACAAGGCTCAAAAAATCTATGCAGGATTATTAAATCTTCCTTAAATAAATGAACCTCAATCAAATTAAATATAAACACAAATCAAGGTTGAGACATAGTCACAGAAACCGGCATACCTATGATATTGCTGCTGCGTATATTTCCACTAATGCTCATTTATCTTGATTCCATACTGTAAAACAAAAATATCGTCACATCAATCACTTTTTTATGAAAAGTATAACACTAGGGCATACCCCTGATGCAGACGATGCTTTCATGTTTTATGGCATTGCGTCTGGCAATATTAGGTCACCTTCTTTCGAAATAAAACATGTTATTGAAGATATTGAAAAACTTAACGAACGTGCAATTAATCATGAACTAGACGTTACAGCGATTTCAGCTCACGCTTATGGATTCACTAAGGACTATGTAATTTTAAACAGCGGTGGAAGTTTTGGGATAAATTATGGTCCAATTGTTATCTCAAAAAAGAATATCGATTTAAAAGACTTGCATAAGTATAAAATTGGAATTCCAGGCAAAATGACATCTGCAAATTTACTTCTAAAATTGGCTATAGGAAATTTTAATGGTGTTGAGGTCATCTTTAATGAAATACCAAAATACGTTTCATCAGGATTGGTAGATGCTGGTGTAGTGATCCATGAAGCACAAATTTCACTTGGGGCGGAATACCAAAAAATATTGGACCTTGGGCGCTGGTGGCATGCCTTTACTCACGGCATGCCTGTTCCACTTGGGATCAACGTCATAAGTAACCGTTCGCTAACTACTAAGGAGATAATTGAGTTTGACGAACTTTTTAAGAGTTCTATAGTGTATGGACTTGAAAATCTAGATGATGCACTAGAATTTGCGATGCGGTTTGGTAGAGGAAATCCTAAATCACTGATTGAAAAATTTGTAAAGATGTATGTAAATGATCTTACTATCAACATGAATCAAGAAGGAAAGAACTCTATCATAAAAATGCTCCAGAAAGCTAAAAGTAGTAATATTCTCTCATTTGATCAATTGTTATTTATAGATAGTAACCATCAAAAAATTGAACGATATTGCTAGTCATAATTACCTTTTTAGAAAGTTACAAAATATTAAAAAATGTGTCTCGCTGTAAGGGAATATATTTTGCATCCTTGATCAACGAAGCAAGTTCCTGAATCGTAGTTCCTGTTATTTTTCCCGCGGCCTTGAAAATTTCTTCAGAAAAGGCAGTACCAACAAGGTCATTCCCTCCATAGGATAACGCAACTTGTGCTAATTTTTTCCCTAGTGCGACCCAATATACAGAAATATTTTTCATGACATTAGCTAGCATTAGTCTTGATAAAGCAATAACTTTCAGATCATATATTGAAGAACTTTCGTTTTCAATTAGCCCTTTTTGTTCAAGTTCGGTATTGTCCAGGCTAAACTTCAATGGTATAAAGGTAATAAAACCACCCGTTTTCTTTTGTAATTCACGTACCTTGATCAAATGGTCTACAATATGTTGTGGTTTTTCAATATGGCCAAATAGCATGGTACAATTTGATCGTATTCCCATGTCATGGGCGATTGCCGCAGTCTCGAGCCATTCTTCGCCAGAACATTTTCCCCTCACAATAATGTCCCTAACGTCTTTGCTGAATATCTCTGCACCTCCGCCAGGTAGGGCGTCAAGTCCTGCGTCTTTTAGTCTGGAAAGGACCTCTTTTACAGAATTCTTGGTAATATGAGAAATAAAATGGATTTCAGCAGGAGTAAGTGCTTTAACTGTAACTGACGGAAATTCGTTCTTAATTTCCCTTATCATCTTTTCATAATAATCAAGCCCTAATTTTGGATGGAACCCCCCTACGATATGGAGTTCTGTTGCCTTCATTTCGTTTATAGCTATTCTTGCTCTAGTCAATATCTGATCTATTGTCAGAGTGTACGAATCAGACTCAGTTCCTTTTCTATAAAAAGCACAGAGAGGACAACTTGCTGCACAAATATTTGTATAGTTTAGGTAGTATGAAGCAACAAAGGTTATAGTGTTACCAGTTAGTTTTTTTTTTATCAAATTTGCAGCAGCCCCCAAGACGAGGACATTTTCATTATGCATTAAATCCAGACCATCATTGCTTGATAACTCTTCACCATGAATCACTTTCTCTACAGCATTTGAATTACCAGCATAACTTTGTAACAAATTGTTTAGATGATGTTCGCAACGGCTATAAAATCTTCACTCTTTTGAGTTGGCTTGTAAAGAATAAATATCCTTGATAGTCGTCATGAAAGATATAGTTCATGGGCCTCTTCGCACAAGATTTGGTTGAGAAATCTGATGTAAGTGATATACTTGATCAAGCTTTACATGGAAAAAAGCTCATGCTAAACGACTGTATCCGCTTATTAAAATCAGACAATCCTTATGCTTTAGGCGCAATCGGGAATATATTAAGAGATAAGTTATTTGGTAAAGTCGCAACATTCGTTAACAACATAATTCTAAACTATACCAATGTGTGCATTACATATTGTAAGTTCTGTGCTTTTTACAGAGCTCCTGGTGATTCTGAAGGATATACATTGTCCGTAGATGACATAGTAAAAAGGGTCACAACAGCAAAGAATCATTTCGGAATTAGTCAGGTATTGATGCAGGGTGGTCACAATCCAGATCTCAAGGTCGAATATTATGAAGAAGCATTCAAAAATATAAAGGAGAAATGTCCCGATGTTGCTATTCATGGACTCTCAGCTTCTGAAATTGATACTATTTCCAAGGTGGAAAAGATCAGTACTAAAGAAGTTCTATCTAGGTTGAAGGAAGCTGGCTTGGACAGTTTACCCGGCGCTGGCGCTGAAATACTTGATGATGATGTGAAATCAAAGATTAGCCCCTTGAAAATAAAAAGTAATGAATGGATAAATATCATGAAACAAGCCCATGAGTTGGGCATAAAATCTTCGGCTACTATGATGTACGGAACGGGAGAAGATTACGAACAACGGGCGAGACATTTAATTAAGATCGCAGAATTACAGGAAAAAACTCGTGGCTTTATGTCATTTATCCCATGGAGTTTTGAGCCAAATAACACACAAATGCAAGCAGAGGGCGTGGTAAAATATCCCTCTGGTGGTTTAGAACTACTAAAAATGATTGCCATTTCGAGGATAGTGTTCTCAGGACTTATTGATCATCTCCAGTCTTCATGGCTTACCAATGGTGTAGGTATGGCCCAACTTGCGTTAACTTATGGTGCCGATGATTTTGGAGGCACGTTGATTGGTGAAGAAGTTGTAAGCGCAACTGGAGCAAGATCTACAGAATTAACAGCAGATAAAATCATTGCAGCGATTAAACAAATTGGGTTCAGGGCTCATGAACGTAATAATTTCTATGAAACCATTAGAATCCATTAGGCAGTTCAATGAGTTAAACTAATACTCGTTAGGGATTTGTGAGCATTTAAAAACAGTTTTTGGGCCATAAGACAAAAGAAATGTCGGCAATATTTTTTGAAAAACTTTGATAACTGCTACTAATTAGCCTCGAAAAAGTCACGATTACTTTTACAATCGTATTGATTGTCTGAGATTAATAATACAATTTTCTTAAAAAAACGCTAATTCTTCATTGAATTTCTATTGATTGGAATCGAATATCAACAAGTACCTTTAAATGTCTATTATGACAAAAACTGTTAGCATGCCATCTGGCATTGACGATCTTGCAATTTACGTTCCGAAATTATACGTTGATTACAAAGATTTTGCTCAAGCAAGAGGAATTGATCCCAAGAAGCTGGAACATGGCATAGGGATAAAAAAGATGGCTTTGGTGGACACGAATCAGGATGCAGCATGTATGGCATCAAATGCTTGTCTTGAATTAATGAAAAAAAACAACCTAGATCCTGATGATATTGGTAGATTGTATGTTGCGACAGAATCTAGTCTTGACGAATCAAAAGCATTAAACTCATTCGTTGTAGGTATGTTGGAACAAGTGTACGGTGACGGCTCTTTTGAACATGCGGGTGGAATCGAATGTAAGTTTGCTTGCGTAAGCGGATCTTATGCGATTTATGACAACACCAACTGGATTAGAGCACAGGAAAATAATGACAAGGCTGCCATTGTAGTTGTGAGCGACATTGCTAAATATGATGTTGGATCAGCTGGGGAATATACGCAGGGTGCTGGAGCAGTGGCCATGCTGATCAAAGAAAATCCCAGATTATTAGCACTTGACCCAAAAGTCACCTCAACAATAATCAAGAATGAATATGATTTCTATAGACCATTTGGAAAGGATACTCCGCTTGTAAATGGACTGTATTCCAATCTATTATATCTAATACAAGTTAGAAAGGCGTTCGATAGCTATAAGGAAAAGGCAATGAGAACAGGATTGATACATATCAAAGATGGCGAATCAATAACAGATTACATTGATTTGTTTACAGTGCACTTACCATATAGAAGAATGGGAGAAAAGGCCCTGGCATATTTGTTAAGACATGAGTGGAGAACTCTTCCACGATGGCAGCATGTTATCAAAGAGATAGGTTACCCTGAACCTGAACCAAATGATAGTCGAGGGACAATAGAATCTATCCTGGCAGATAAAGAATTCATGACAGCAGATGAGCAGTTCAGAAAAGCATTCATGCAAACATCATTTTACAACGAGGTATATGAGAAAAAAATGGCCAGCTCTCTTGAAGCGTCTAACATTATAGGAAATTTGTATACAGCGTCTATGTATATGGGACTTAGGAGTTTACTTGAATTTGAATACAAGAAAGGTCATGATATTGAAGGGTTCCGAGTAGGATTTGGATCTTATGGAAGCGGTAGCAGTGCAATGGTATTCAGTGGAGTTATTCAACCGAACTACGTTGAAATAGTAAAGGGTATGAATCTTGAAGAAGATATTGGATTTCGCAAGAAATTATCTATGGAAGAATATCAAATTCTACGTGAAAATCAAAGAAATTTGAATGACTCTTATGCAAGAGCCAAAAATGAGTTCGTCTTAATTAAAATTGGTGGATCCACTGCGGATAAAGCCGGATTTAGAGAATATTGCTATTGTAATTAAGGCACAACCTTAAAAATCATTTTTTCCTTCTTTAGAAAATCCAATAGCTTTCTCGCATGTTTTTCGTTCTCTAGTTCTAAACTGAGGTATACTCCGGCTGAACCTGCCGCAACATTTGAACTCAGACGGTCATGCTCAACCTGAACAATGTTGACGCTGAGTTCAGCTATTTTATCGACAATATTTTTTAGAGCGCCCGGTTTGTCAGGCAATTGAATAAATATTTTAATTAGTCTTCCCATCTGCATCAGGCCTTTTGATACTATTTGACCCAATAGGTACATGTCTATGTTGCCTCCAGATAGAATTGAAATTATGTTCTGATTACTTTTTAATTTACCATTCGAAATAACATAAGCTAAACTTGCTGCCCCAGCAGGTTCAACTACAACCTTCTCCCTTTCCATTAGCATAAACATAGTCTCTACAATAGAAACATCGTCGATGGTAACAACATCGTCTAAATATTTTGAACATATTGCAAAGGTAAGCTCTCCTGGAGACTTGACCGAAATACCATCAGCTATTGAAAATCCACTATCAATGTGACACAGATTTCCTTCATCCAGTGATTTTTTCATAGCCGGAAATTGATCGGATTCAACTCCTATAATCTTGACATTTGGTCTTCTAGCCTTAATGGCAATACAAACTCCTGACGCAAGTCCGCCGCCCCCAAGAGGTAAATAAATCTCATCGATGTCCTTTAGATCTTCCATTAATTCCAGCCCTAATGTGCCTTGTCCTGCAATTACAACAGGATCATCAAATGCATGAATAATTGAGTATCCGTTAGTTTGTGATAGTGAACAAGCTGTTCTCCACGACTCATCATATGTATCTCCAGATAGAATTACATTTGCACCATAGGATCGTGTGGCCGCCACTTTTGCAGGAGACGCATTTTTTGGCATCACTATATTGCACCTGATTTTCCTCTTTTGAGCAGCATAAGCAACTCCTTGCGCATGATTACCTGCTGAGGCTGCAACCACTCCGGACCTACATTGCTCATCCGTAAGCGAATTAATTTTTGAATATGCACCTCTTACTTTAAAAGACCCAGTTCGTTGAAACTGTTCAAATTTTAAAAAAAGATTTGTTTTTGCAATATTTGAAAACGTTCTTGACTTTAATAGGGGGGTCTTCCTGACTGTTGTCTTGTCCATTAATTGCTGGGCTCTTAATAAGTCCTCGATCGCTGGAGCACCAGTAACATGCTTCTCGTGGCGGAGATTCAAATTTTTAATCAGAGAACTTTGATTTTCTGCTAATATTATGATTTTTATTTTTCCG
>DATEFQ010000118.1:0-9395 GCA_035280585.1 Nitrososphaeraceae archaeon | reverse complement strand
TTTCTATCGCAACAAAAAACTTAATGCTCTAATCTTCTACATTCGAATTTGGCTATTAGATATACCAGCTTTTAGCATCTGTACACCAGCTTTTAGCATCTGTATGACGGTTTGTAAGATTTTTCCATTCGTGGGAGGCGTTTTATGCCGTTCCTAGGATTGTAAAACCATCTGAAGAATAGCAAAATCATCTGCCTTGCATTACGAGTTCGAATGCTCCTGGAACCCTCAGAACTTGAACCCGAGACATAAAAGCGCGGGGAGTGGGATTCGAACCCACGAGTTCTTGCGAACATGGGATTAGCAATCCCACGCCCTACCAGGCTAGGCGACCCCCGCCTAATTGATGATTTAGATTTTTTGCTAGTATATTAATTATGTAGACCTTTCCATATATTCCATAGATTACAATAACAGCTCACAAATTTTTCATTCTTCTCCTAAAAGGATTATAAAATAGTCATCATTTGTTATTATAGTATCTTTGAATCTGAGGGAATCCAATGAAATTTTCAGGCGCGCTATAATAAAAGTATATTTTGAGGTAGAATTGCTAAAAATAGATTATCATAAATCGAATGTTAGACATCCTCTGATAAAAGATGAAGGTTTCACGGTAGAAGATAAACTACATCTATATTTTGATATTATAACAGGTAATGATTACCCTGACGGAGATGAGTGGTTTGGTGTTGAATTTCTTTTTCCTCACAATATTAAACTACCAGACAATTTAATCGGTCCTGATTATTTTACGACCATCTATGTAGCAGATGCCAAACACTATTGGAGACATAAGGAGTTAGTACGATTCAAATACGCGAAAACAAAGAAGCTTGTAGAATCATTGGAATTTATTAACAAGAAATACAGGGAATTAAGCAAGAGCTTACACGACTCATCAGTAATAGATGAAGTAAATAAATGATTTATGTCAACCTATGAAGTATAATGAAATTGAATTTATCAGAAAAGCGAGTAAAAATGTCTATCTATGACATCCGAATCCTTACTATCCCATTAAGATATTTTATTTGATCAATTTTTATATTTTGACCTTGGATATCAGGAATTCTGACATTTATATCATATTTTCTAGGGCCACTAGTAAATACCCTTACACTCTGAGTACTCGGCTCGAAATTCGCTTGTATCTCCGATTGATTTTCTAGTCCGGGCATTTCGGCAATAATTTCATAATAATTAGAGCCCTTTATAACTTCTGGTTGTGTATGAATAGACATGTCTTGCATATTGGTCACATTATGACTACCCCTTCTTGGATATTGCATTTGGGGCGTTACCATTCCATACTGAGGTATTAGATTCTTAAATATATACGCAGTTAACATTCCTGCAAGAAAACCACCAATGTGTGCAACATAAGCAACTCCACCTGCTTGGTCTATGAAGCCCAGTATGACTTGCATGATAAACCAGAATGGGATATACGCTATGGCAGGTATTCTTACTGTCGTAATAAAAAATGCGGCAACGACTGTAAATATTTTAGCTTTTGGAAACAGTATTAGATATGCGCCCAACACGCCAGAAATTGCCCCCGACGCACCAATTGCAGGAATTTCTCCGCCGCCTGCAGATACTGCAACTAAACTATGCGCAAATGCTGCAGCAATTCCCCATCCTATGTATATGAGAAGAAACTTTATTCGGCCAAATTTGTCTTCTATATTATCGCCGAATATAAAGAGAAATAACATATTGCCGATAAGATGAGCTAATCCACCATGAAGGAACATTGAAGTGATTACCGAAGATATATCTCCTCCAAGAACTTTAGATGGTATAGCACCGTAATTTTCTAGCATTGCATTTGTTGCTGGTAAATTATGAAAATATCCTGTGGCAATTACTTCTGCTACAAAGATTATTGCATTTGTGGCAATTAGCAAATAAGTTACGTACGGTCTACCGTGTATTCTCTGGGCGTCATCATAAAGTGGAAACATGCTTATATTGTTAAGACGTTACCGAGAGGGATCTCATGTACCAAAAAGGTTAAACTTTGGCATGTCACCACCTTTTTCGCTGTGGGCTTTTCTGATATGTCTCTTTAACCGTTCTTTCTCTTCAAATTTCATATCACAATATTTGCAAGACAGAAGTTTAGGTCCATCGTCAGCCTTGTCATGCTTAAACCATTTCATAAATAATTTAGAGGAATACCCGCTTGATTAAAGTTATGCTAATTGCTAAACAAATTGATTATTTGAGATATGTGAAGTCTGGTCTTCCAGAATTTAATTTGAGATTTAAGGTCGTTCCATCAGTTGATTAAGTAGGATAGGTTTTTAACACCCTTTAAAAAATTTAAATTTACATATTTAATGTCAGAAGCTAAAGAAGTCATAGAGTACAAATGGGGTGTAGCCCATATATTTAGCAGTTATAATAATACGCTAGTCCATATTACAGACATTAGTGGAGCTGAAACAATTGCCTTTAGCTCCGGCGGAAGGCATGTTACGGCTGATAGATATGAGTCATCTCCATATGCAGCTATGAAATCTGCAGTTGCGGCAGCCGATATTGCAAAAACTAAAGGCATCAATGCTCTTCATATCAGAGTTAGAGCAGTTGGAGGTGTGGGTCCTCGTATTCCTGGACCTGGTGCTCAAGCTGCAATAAGAGCACTTGCTAGAGCTGGTTTTAGAATAGGCAGGATTGATGACGTAACTCCAATACCTCATGATACAACAAGAAAACCCGGCGGCCGAAGAGGAAGAAGAGTATAAGCCCTATAAAAAAGACTGACTCAATTTAAATAGCAAAAAGATTATTTTGCAAAATGCACAAATCCTTCATTTCTAACAAGCATTTGAGTACCTTTTTGTTCATAGATAACATTTCCACTCCCATTTAATACCTCGCCAATCTGATATACGTCGATTTTGTACTTTTTTGCATCTTTGATCATCTTTTTAAAATTTGATTTGGAAACTGTCGCAACTGTCTCGTACTCTTCGCCACCAAAAAATAGCAAATTCTCCACACTGATAGAATTCAGATCAGAAAACTCACATAATTCTTTTGGTGTTGGTATTTTATTAAGGAGGAAGTCAACACTATTACTTTTTTGTACAAGCTCATACAGTGAAGAAGATAGTCCATCGCTAGAATCTATGGAGGATGAAAAAAACTTCGCAAGACAAAACCCAAATTCTATCTGCGGTTTTGGAAATGTTACTGACGATAAGGATTTTAATTTGAATTTCTTCTCAGCATTAAAATTTGATAGGATAATTTTTAATCCTGAAGAAGTATATCCAAATTTTCCAGAAGTTACTATTATGTCTCCAGGTTTTGCGCCCTTTCTCCTTGGAATTTTGTTATCCGGTAAGCTCGTAAAACCTACCATGTTACAATCAATTACCAGCTCTTTAGATTCATTTGTGTCGCCTCCCAGGATGCGAATGTTAAACTCCTTTGATGCATTTGAAAATCCAGCTGCTAAAGAGACTATATTTTTTTTTGAATAGTTTCTTGGTATTCCAATAGAAATAAGACACGCATATGGCCTTATACCTTTTGCAGCAAAGTCGCTCACACACGCCAATACAGCCTTCCTTGCTATTTGCCAAGGTTTCATTATTTTTGGTGCATCTGTACTTTCAACTAACATATCACTCTTTAAAGCAACGATGATATTGGATGTTTTGTTCATTCTTTTTGGAAAACCATATCTGAGCGGGAAAATTACTAAGTCATCATTCTTTACCTTGTCTAGTAAAGGGTCCTTAATATAAGAAGTAAAGAGATCTATAATTTCTCTTTCATTTAATCTCTTCATAAATACATTGAACCTTTTCCTTTGCGTCGTTAAAAATAGATAGGGCTTTATCTGGAGTTGATTCAACTGAAATTCTAACTGCATGTTCTGTATTAGAAGATCTAATCAGGACCCAAGATTTATCATCCATTAATATTTTAGTGCCATCTATTTTTATTATCTGATAAGATTTTTGCTTGAATGTTTCTTCGAATTTTTCAATGACCGTTTGTTGATAACTTGATTCTATGGGTACTTTTGATCTAATAGTCGAGTAATTCGAAGCAATTTCTACACAATCATCATAGAGGTCTTCATTTAGTGAAGAAATGAATGAACTGGCCAGTATGCCATCTCTACACATATTAAATTTTGGCATAATAAATCCAGCACTACTTCCCTCACCTCCCGCATCAGCGTTCATCTTTATCAACTCTTTCACAACATTTGCTTCTCCAACTTTTGAATGGCTCAAGGTTCCGCCATGTTGGGAAATCATGTCTGCAATTGCATTACTTGTGTCTATGCTCACTACAAATCGATTGGCACCATGATGCAAAGTACTGGCAAGACATAACAGGAGAGTAAGATCTGTTGAAAGTTTGTTCCCATTTTTATTAACAATTACAAGCCTGTCAGCATCCATGTCAAATGCAAATCCTAAATCTAGCTTCTTGGATAATACAAGCTTCCTCAATTCAAAAAGATCATCAGTTGTTGGATCAGGAGATCTTGACGAAATGCTAGCAATATCATTTACCGTAAAGAATTTCTGATTCATTGAACCGTATAGTTGTGGAATAAATGAACATAAAGCTCCACCACCGGGATCAATAGCAATTGTATTTTTATTTATTTTATGATCATCAAGATAGGCATTATTTCTCATTAGTTCAAGCATCTCGAATATGTATTTTGAATCGACATGACACGACTTTCCAATTCCAATGGGAGAAAAAGTATGTTGTTGTTGAATTAACTCAAGCTCATCTTCAAAAATTCCTCTTCCATTGAATACAAATTTTAAACCATTCCATTCCAAAGGATTATGTGAAGCTGTTACTATTATAGCACTACTATATTTAATTGATTCACGAAAAGCAAAAGGTGTTGGAGCAATGCCTAAATCAATTACATCTATTCCTTGCTCCATAATCGCTGCTGATACTACGCGATGAATTATATCACTAGAAGGTCTGGTATCTCTTGCAATCAAACATTTCCTATCAGCAATAGCTGAATTATTAATAATGAAACAAGCGAACATTCTGGAAAAATTTATGATTGTATGTAAATTAAGGTCTTGGCCATAAATTCCTCTTATACCAGATATCGAAATTTTCATTTTAGAAAAACTTGGATTTTCAACTATTTAACGTTGTTATATCCAAGTTGTAACAAATTTGATAGCCGTCTGTAGTAAATAATATCATCGAATTAGAAAATAGTTAAATTGGTTGTATTATTGCAAATGTATTCATGATGCAGGCCTCTATAGCTCAGTTGGTAGAGCGAAGGTTTCGTAAACCTTAGGTCGTGGGTTCAAGTCCCACTAGAGGCTCTCATATAGATCTATTTTTAAAACTTTGGTACAGTATTCTTTCTAGATGTAATTTGAGGATAGTAGTCGATAAAAGAGAAAAAAATAGTGGTATTCCAGAATTGCTCAAACAGTCCGGAGTATTTGTAGATTTTGCAACTTTAAAGGTTGGCGACTACATTGTTTTTAATAATGTAGCTATTGAAAGAAAAAGTGTATCCGATCTCTTAAGTTCATTTTATGATGGAAGATTATTCATTCAGTGTTCGCAACTCGTAAAACATTTTTCATCGCCCTTATTGATTGTTGAAGGTAACATAATGGAAGATCTGAAAACTGAATCTTTGAAATCTTTTCGTAGCTACGACCAAAAAATTCAGCTTGTTTATGATTCACTAATTACGGTAGTTTTGGATTTTAAAATACCCCTAGTTCATACACCTAATATAGAACATACTACGAACTTTCTGATTGCTGTTGCTAATAAATTATCTAGGAAAAATTCCTATGGACCACTTTTGCGAAAAATTAGAAAACAAACCTCAGAACAAATACAGCAGCTTTCTGTTCTTTCTTCATTGCCTGGAGTGGGTGGTCTGTTTGCTGTAAAAATGTTAAAGGAATTCAACACCCCAAAAAGAGCATTAAATGCATCAGCCGCTGAATTGGCTAAAATTCCAGGATTTGGTACAGCACGTGCCCAAAGAATACGAAAAATATTAGATAATGCATACGAAGCTGTTGATGAAGAATCTCAGAAAACGCTATTAGAGCATCTCAAGTAGTTTTCAGACTGCCTGTTCTTTTTAGTTCACTCAGTATCCTCATTAGGGTATCGTAATCTATGTTGAGGTTATTTAAAATAGTTGAATGATCTATTTTTTCATTCTTATTTTTCTGAATGAACCTTTTAACCTTGGCTTTGATTTTTTGATACTTCCTATCTTGTGTATTAATCAATTTATCAAATGTTAGTAAAGATTGTTTAAACCAATAGCTCAAAAAATATCTAGAGATGCATTAATTCGAAAATGAGAAGTTCGAGTGATTTTATGAGGAAATATTTGGTATACTAATAAACCGCCTGTACTGCGTCCTTTACTTCCTTAGTCAACTCTCTATATCCATCTTTATCTATAATGACGGCATTTATGTTATCACCAGTTCCAGAATTCCTTCTTATAGCAGCTGCAATAGCGTGTATTGCTATCTTATATGCATCATTTACACTGAGGTCTTTTTTATATTCTGATTCTAGATAACCATACGCGACCGGTGAACCACTACCAGTTGAAATAAACCTCTCGCTGGTCATGGAACCAAATAAATCAATATTGTATATTTGTGAACCATCACCATTTTTATCAAATCCGGCCATAATTATCTGTACGTAATAAGGATAGTATCGTTGATTGAATAAAACATTGGAGCATAGTCTTGCGGCTGATTTTACAGGAATCAATCTTTCTCTATTTGACAACCTATACAAATTTGCGTTATAGCGTAAAAGATCTACCAAGTTTTGGGCATCAGCTACTCCTCCAGCAATTGTCATGCCCAAATGTTCATCTACTTTTTGAATCTTCATAACATTTCTATCTACTATAAAGTAACCGGCGCTGGCTCTAGTATCTGCGGCCAAAACAACTCCATCTTTACATGTTAATGCACATGTGGTCGTCCCTTTCTTTATATGATTCATAACGTATTCTTCGTAGTTCTTTTCAAAGTTCTTATTGTCATGCGGAAACTGCGGAAACATTGAATTTAATTTCTATAAATACTAAATTTAAGCATTGTCACCGTATGCGATTTTTTAATGTATGGTGACAGCCGTAGTAATATGATTATATTTCGATTTAACTAGCATCATAGTAATGCAAAAAACCCTCTTTGACAAGATCTGGGATAGTCATCTAGTTATAGATAATAATCATAATCAACATGCTTTTGATCCTAACGGTCCCTCTTTGATGTATATTGATAGGCATTTGATACACGAAGTTACGTCTCCCCAGGCATTTGCCAGTTTAAAGCAAGTTGGCAGGAAAGTTAGGCGCCCTGATTTAACTATAGCAACTACAGATCATAACGTTTCGACTGAAAGCAGATCCCTGCCTATCGTTGATGAGGTATCGAAGACTCAGCTTGAAACACTAAGTAGAAACTGCAAAGAATTTGGCATAACTATCTATGACATGACAAGCCCGGATCAGGGAATAGTCCACGTTATTGGACCAGAGCTTGGATTTACATTGCCTGGCACCACTATAGTTTGTGGTGACAGTCATACATCTACGCATGGTGCATTTGGTGCCCTTGCTTTTGGAATAGGAACAAGTGAAGTTGAACATGTTCTTGCTACTCAGTGTTTGTGGATGTATAAACCAAAATCATTCCTAATCAATATTGAAGGTAATCTAACAAAGAAACATGCAATCACATCTAAGGACATTATACTAAACATTATCCGTAAAATAGGAACTGATGGAGGTACTGGAATGATTATCGAATACCGTGGAGACGTGATTTCTGAATTATCAATGGAACAACGAATGACCATATGTAACATGTCTATTGAAGGTGGAGCGAGAGCAGGTTTGATTGCCCCAGATGAAACAACTTTCGACTATTTGCGTGGAAGAAGATATGCACCAAACGAATCAGAACTTGATAGACTGATAGAATATTGGAAAAGCAATTTGAAAAGTGATGAAAATGTGAAATTTGATAGACTCGAGACCATTAATGTCGACAAGCTTGCTCCCCAGATAAGCTGGGGAACGAACCCATCCATGGTTGTCGATATAACCGACTCGGTGCCTTTACCTGAACAATTTGCAAAAAATGATGAGAATAAGAGAAAATTAGCCATCAGAGCGCAAGAATACATGGATTTGGATCCAGGTACACCAATGACTGATATTCGTGTAGATAGAGTGTTTATAGGCTCATGTACTAATTCACGATTAGAAGATCTTACGGAAGCCTCACTTGTAATTAGAGGTAGGAAGGTATCGCCAAAAGTAAGGGCGATGGTAGTTCCAGGCTCTCAAAAGGTCAAACTACAAGCTGAGGAAATTGGTTTGGATAAAATTTTTAAAGACGCTGGTTTTGAATGGAGAGAATCGGGATGCAGTATGTGTCTTGGGATGAATCCAGATATTCTATTACCAGGAGAGCGCTGCGCAAGCACATCCAATAGAAATTTTGAAGGTAGACAGGGTTCTGGCGGAAGGACTCACCTAGTAAGTCCAGTAATGGCTGCAGCATGTGCAATAGAAGGTCATTTTGTTGATGTGAGGGATTGGTTCTGATAGGTGATATGAATGGAACCTTTTGTAGATATTGAGAGCAGACTAATTCCGCTAGACATGACGAATGTTGATACGGATCAGATTATACCAAAACAATTTCTCAAATTGATTCAAAAAACTGGCTATGGTGGATTTCTTTTTTATGACTGGCGTTTCGATAATACTGGAAATCCAAAGAAGGAGTTTGTCCTCAATGAGTCAAAATATATGGAAAGACAAGTATTGTTGACAAGAGATAACTTTGGTTGTGGAAGTTCCAGAGAACACGCAGTCTGGGCATTATACGACTACGGGATTCGGGTTGTAATTGCTTCCTCCTTTGCAGATATTTTTTACAACAATTGTTTTAAGAAAGGATTATTGCCAATAGCTCTTAGCCGTGATGAAATAGAATACCTATTTTATCTGGTAAAAAATGAGGATGCAGCAGCAGATATTAGTCTAGTCAAACAAACTATTTCTATCTGTGAAAAAATAATAAATTTCGATATAGATCTGACCAGAAAAAAAATGCTTTTGGAAGGGATTGATGAAATTGGTTATACTCTGAGTTTTAACGATGAAATATTAAATTATGAAAGAGCTTTCAAAATTGCGGATTATGACAAGTTTTCGGTCAAGAGCTGAGTCTTGTTGTAGACATTTACAGTTTCAAAAATTAGACCCGCTATACTTAGCGACTGATTATTCGCTCAAGCTCCAGTTGATGTCTACTGTACATTATTAATTAATATGTTATTGATCAATG
>DATEFQ010000117.1:0-4645 GCA_035280585.1 Nitrososphaeraceae archaeon | reverse complement strand
GGTACGCCAATACATACATCGTTGTAACCATATTCACCCTCAAGTAAAGCTGATACTGGCAATACTGTTTTCTTGTTTTTTACGATACTCTCTACCATTGTTGCAACTGCATTTCCAGGAGCATAGACTGTCGCACCTTTTAGTGAAATTACTTCAGCAGCAGCATTTTTTGTCTTGTTAATGAGATCTTCTGATTGTTCTGTCGTTATGAAATCAGTTAAAGGTATCCCTCCCAAACTTGAGAATCTAACAAGTGGCAACATGTTCTCTCCGTGCTCGCTAATTACCATGGCTTGGATTGAGTCTCTAGATATCCCCGTAACTTTGCTGATATGCTCTTTAAATCGTGAAAGATCTAGCATTCCACCCATACCCATCATATTGGCTCTTTGACCTTCTAGTGACTTAATTACAAGATATGTCAAGGGGTCTAGCGGGTTGGTTACTACTATTATATTTGAGTTCCGAGCATAGCTCTTGATATTATTGCACACTCCCTTTACTATCTCAGCATTTGTTTTCAGCAGATCCATACGAGTCATACCAGGTTTTCTTCCAATTCCTGCCACGACAATTACAAAATCTGATCCTTTCATTTCTTCGTAGTTATTAGAACCATGTACATTGCAGTCGATACCTCGCTCCGCTAATTGATGGTTTATGTCCATTGCTTCTCCTTGAGGTAAGCCTTCAATTATATCAAGCAATAAAATATTACCTAGTTCTCTAATTACGCAATTTAGAGCTACAGAAGAACCTACTTTGCCGGATCCTATCACTGTAATTTTCATTTAAGAAACAACGAACTTTATGATTATTTATAAATTTTCAATAGTAACGAAATCGATGATTAAGAAAAATGTGAATAATAGATACATATTATATCAGATTTAGAGAAATACTAGCTTAAGAGCTCAAATGATATATAGTTTTCCCAATCACCTTAAGAATTGCAGATTTTCTTGTCCTAAATAAAGATTTTATGCATAATGTTTTTATGCACACACGAATTCTATTTTTTATGGAAGGATATTGTGTTAAGTGTAAACAGAAAAGAATGATGAATGATGAAAAAAAGATAACTATGAAAAATGGAAAACCGGCTACCCAAGGAATATGTTCTACTTGCGGTACCAAAATGTTCAGAATTGGAAAATAACTAAAAATGAATTTATAAATACAGAACTATTGAGTTTGCCATTAAATTATTTTTTTTAAATTATTTTGATGGATTGAGATTTCTAAGAGGATCCCTTTTGTTAGTTACGTTTTGATCGCTTGTTCGAATTAAATCATTTTTTAAAATTTCATTATTACTAATTCCTTTAACTTTAGTAGATTCGGAACTATCTAATTTTTCAAGCGCGAGAGTAATTTCAGTCTCCAATTTTTTTATTTTTTCGGCTTCAATACCCAAAGAGTTATCTAGATTTTCTCTCTTAAATGATGTATTTTCAAAGTTAGGATGAATGACATCTTTTTGAGTCTGTTTTGGTTGTTTTAGAGTTTTAAGATTACTGTCTGAGATCTCCTTAAGTTTTGTATCTATAACTTTTATTTTGTTCTCAATTACAGAAACAAGACTGTTCTTAATCGAATTTAAATCGTAAAAATCAACTATTGATCTGGTTCTTTCAATTTCGTCATCGCATTTTTTTAAATCTTCACCATATTTTATTATCAACCTATCAAATTCCAATTGAGTTAGTTTGCCTTCTCGAAATGTTTCATGTATTTTTCTCACCGAGCTATTAATAATTGATTTTTCAACTTCTAGTGAATCCAATTCAGCTTTTATCATTTTAAGATCTGAACTTTTGATATTGAAATCAATGTAATTCGCTTCAATACTACTACACTTGTTATTGCGTAATATCGTTATTCCCTGTTTTTTTATATGAAGAAAAACAATAGACGATAGTGCACCTAGCGCTATTGAAAATGATGCAATGAGTAAGTCCAATTATCAGACATTAAACTATAACATACTGTTAAGTCTTGTCCCTGGTATGTTTATGGTACTCTGCGTTTTATCCAATCATATTTACGCATTTTTGGATCCGGATATCCACATTTTGCGCAACGCTTGTCTCTCTTGTGAAATGAATTGTGGCCGCATCTTCTGCATCTTATGTGAGTCCTTTTTCTAGTGAACTTTCCCATTGATGTTGTTCCTCTTGTCATACTAATTCTCTCCCACTAGGATCAAATTGATATTGTCAAAGAGGTGGAGGAGATATCATAACAACGTTATCTCCTCTTACAATAATTGTTCCAATTTCATTTGATTTTCCTTCATCAAGTAATTCTACAGAATTGTCTAGTAGCAAATTCATATGTTGATCAAACCCGTGCAAATTTCCACGAATTACTTTACTCCCTTTTAATTTTATTAGAACTATTTTGCCCAAGCTTTCGTCAAGTACCTTTACAGCCATGTCAACCGACATCTATTTCACTATCTATGGTATTGCTTAAAGAAGATCTATATTAAAGTTAATAGTTATAAATCACATTTCAAATAAGGATATTTTTGAAAGCTATTCAAAAACACCATTTCACTGACAAAAAAACTAATGTAGGGGACAAAAAAGATCTACAGTTCGAGTAAATCATCGAGTTCTTTTACTGACCGGACAAGATTCTTGACTGTGACTGATATTATTTTATTACCTTCTTTCGCAGAAGCTGTCGTTGGATCGCCCCAAATACCACTTTTTGTTATCTTAAAGGACGATGGATTATTCAGAAAAGTTGAATATGTAGTGTGTAGTCTCTTTTCGTCTACATATCCTCTTTTGGCTTTTTTCATTTGAACCAGTTTTGGAACAATAGCAAGCATTAATGAAGTTTCTACAAATCCCGCATGGTCGAATTCCCTTTCAATCAACTCCCAGTAGTTGATGCCAAATACATTGATTCTTGCCTTATTTTGGATTATCTTTTGAGATAGGTACTGCAGCACTCCCTTATTCCCATGATGACCATTTAATACTATGATATAATTAAAACCATATTCTCCCATTGAATTACATGTTTGAACAAGAACTTCTGAGAGTAGATCATTGCTAATCGAAATATTGAAAAATGGCTTATGTTCAAATGATACTCCGTATGGGATAGATGGTAATACATATGAAAAAACCCTTTTTGAAAGCTCGTTGGCGAAATACTCTGCGATTATTGTGTCTGTAGCTATCGGAAGATGTGGCCCATGTTGCTCCATTGAGCCTAAAGGTATTATTATGCGCCTATCAGTATTTTCTATCTCATAACTACTCAGAGTGTAAAAAGACATTAATGGAATTGATATTCACCTGAGTTATTAAACTAATCAAACGATTCAATTGTTAACATAATTTGAAAAGTATCGGATTAGGCATTTATTCAGGGTTTTTAACGATCACTCGACCCCAATTTACTTCTATACTATTTTTTAGGTATAGCGTTACTGCCTTTAGCAATGTTACTGCTTCTAGCTTTTTACCGCGTCTCTTAATGGTCTCGACGGTATCATCTTGTCTAACTCTAAATGACTCTTGACAAATGATAGGACCTTGATCTAGATCTTCAGTTACGAAATGAGCGGTACACCCAACAATTTTTGCACCTCTCTCATATGCTTGGACGTAGGCGTAGGCTCCTGGAAAGGCTGGTAGTAACGATGGATGAATGTTAATTATCCTATCCGGATAGCGCCATACAAAGTTTGGTGTCAGTATCCTCATGTATCTTCCCAGCACTATCAAATCCACATTATATCGATCTAATATTTCTAGAATTTCATTTTCTGCATCGGATTGTGTCGAGTGTTCTATGTGATGAAATGGGATATCGTGTTTTTGCGCAATAGGACTTGTAGTCTTCTCACTTCCCACAATAACAACTATATTTGCAACTATCTCACCAGAACGTTTTGCATTTAACAGTTTGATTAGACAATGACTTTCTTTGCTTACAAAAATGGCAATGTTCTTTGATCTTTTAGGATCTTGATAATGAATTTTCACCTCCATGTCTAACTTTTTTGTCAACATTTTTAGTTCCGTATCAAACAATTTTTGGTTGAAATCATGGTGGTGAAATGACGCCTCAAGTTGCATTCCAAATAGTCCATTGATAACATTTTGGTTTATTTGTTCAACATTTCCGTCGTTTTTGAAGATAAAATTTGTTACGTCAGCAACAACGCCTTTTCGGTCTTTACCTACAACTGTTACCTCAACTATTAATCTATCATTTTTGCCCATCGTTAGAATTTATTAAATAGCGTCAAAATTAAAGGATTCTAAAAATCATAACACTAATGCTTAAATAAGCTAACTCCAATCCTAAAGCGATGATAAATCCACTTTTGGTGAATTTTAGATCTAATAAAGTAGAGTAGGTATATTCTCGATGTTTTGCCACTCAGAATTGGTTTGCAAGAAATGAGTCCTGAACAGAAAATTTTAAGAAAATCAAGAAGGGACTTTGATTATAATAATCCTACAAGAAAATGTTCTGTTTGCTACACACTGTCAGGATGGCATTGCTATACATGTAACGAGGATTTTTGTGATATTCATTTTCATGATGAAAAACACAAAAAATTATGCAGTATTTAGTAATTTGAATAGTTCGAAATTATTCAGAAATTTTTTAA
>DATEFQ010000116.1:0-7234 GCA_035280585.1 Nitrososphaeraceae archaeon | reverse complement strand
TATTGTCTAGAATGTTTGTGCGACCATGCGTGTTGCCCAGCATGCAGCTCAGGCTACCATGCGATTATGATTGCAGACTAGTAGTTTTTTTACTCCGGTTAGAGAGTTGCTAGTAACAATTTGAGTTAATGAATTTCATACCTTGCTATATGCTTATTTTCACCTTGTTCTGAGGATTAAAAATAAAGAATTTATAGACAGAAGACTAGAAATAATATATGGGTGTAAGTCGGTACGTGGCAAGAGAGATTATGAAGGAAATCGGCAATCGTTCTAGAGAATTTTATGAATTTGTATTACCGCCAGTTGATATTTACGAAGACGGCACAGAGCTCGTAATCATAGTAGACCTTCCTGGATTCCAAAAAAAGGATATCCATGTAAATATCTCAAAGGATATTCTTACGATAAGAGCAAACAGAGCTATCGACATCGAATCGCACGCCATTCATTTTAACCAACGTCCAAGCAGAATCGAGAAAAAAATACCCCTCCCACTTTCAATCCCAGAGGATGACAACGCAAATAGTAAAGCGGATTATGCAAATGGGATTTTGAAAATCAAGATACCTATATCTACGTTAACAAATGTACCAATAACTTGACGGATACGACTGGATTTAGTTACAAAAAGGAATCGCTGCAAACGATTCTTTTAGAATAAATATTAAAATAAATCAATCTTACTTAGTCCAGACGAAAGCGTAAGTCATAGTCATATTATGATTTATATGCTATAAACTTCGTAGTCACAAACTGTTTGGAAGCCAATAACATCCTAACCATGCTTTTTTGGCTGGGAGAATTAACATTATCCAGTTGGTTGCTTTCCTATGGTGCAGAACATCTAGCGACTAGATTTGGTGCTAGGTTTGTTGGAAGAACATTGCTTAGTGTAGCAACAACACTTCCTGAAATTGCCATAGTTGCTTATGCAGCATCGTCTGGATCCTATGGTGTTGCATTGGGGGCTGGTTTAGGTAGCAATATCTTAATGATGACTTTGGGATTAGCAATAATGTTCTTAATAGCAACAACACGTCTTTCAAAAAAACCAATTAAGAAAATCAATGTCAGTTCATTTAAACTGGACAAAATTTTTCTGCTGGTTACAGCAGTAATAAGCGCACTTTTATTTATTGACGGGTATCAATTCATAGATGGAATAGTATTTGGAGGTTTATTCCTAGGATACATCTTTGTTGCTTTTTATGAAATGAAAAAGGAAAAACGAATAGAAAAGGAGAAATTTAGCGAAGAAAATAGTAAGGCTTCACCTAACATTAATGGTCCTACCAATCACAAGCAGATTACAAAAGCAATGATAATCTTCATCATAGGAACCATTGGTATCTTCTTTGGTGCCGAACCTTTTATAAAGTCGCTGGAAGAAGTATCCATTGACGTTGGTGTATCCGCAATAATCCTTTCAGTGGTAATAAGCCCTATCGCAGGTGAGATGCCAGAAAAAATTTCGCTGATGCTTCTTGCCAGAAAGGGCGCCCAAGGTACGTCAATTGCTATAGCCAATGTACTGGGATCAAAGATATTAAATAATACCCTGTTACTAGCCTTTGCGGTATTTGGTGCCATTAATCACAGTGGAATAGGGGTTACGATAGAGCGCAGTCCAATATTATCATTCCAAATGGTACTTACGACAGTAGTCACAATATTTGCCGTGGGTTTATTATTTAGAAAAGAAGTTGGTTTAAAAACTGGATTGATACTCTTAGTAACGTATATTGTGAGTATAGGATTGCAATTTATTATAAGCTCATAATTTTATTAGATTACTATGATGGAGGATAATTAAAATTAAGTCATCGTTTTTGAAATCGTATACAGAACTGTTAGCTATATGGGTCATCTGCTTCTTCGGATTTAGTACTATTGTTACGATCTCCCAGTAGTACGCTAATATCGGTATAAGAATGGTCTCTAAAAACAGTAAGATTCAGTTTATCTCCTGGATGTTTATTTTCATCAATATATGACACTAAATCCTCCATATACGTAACATTACGATTGTCAACTGCAGTGATAATATCACTACCATGTTTATTTCCATATTGATCAGTGACACTTCCACGAAGGCCTGCTTTGTCAGATGGCCCACCTTTTGTTAATGAATCAACGTATACTCCCTTAAAATTTCTGCTTAGATTCTCAAAATTTTCTGTTAATTTTGATGTTAAAGTTGTAGCAGACATTCCTAGCCATGGATGTGTATAATTTCCTTTTGTAATAAGTACAGGTACTATTTTAGAAATAGTATTGGAGGGAACAGCCAAACCAATCCCAGAAAATCCGCCAGAATCTGACAATACACCAGCAGTATTCATTCCGACTACTTCCTCTTTCATGTTGAGTAAAGGTCCTCCGGAATTGCCTGGGTTAATTAACGCATCTGTCTGAATTACACTTGGAATACTGAATTGTGATCCTTCAGTTGATATCAAGCGACCTTTCTGACTTACAATACCATCAGACATAGAGCCAGCCAATCCATAAGGATTTCCTATTGCAATAACTTGATCGCCTACTTCTAGGGCTGAAGAATTTCCTAATGCCAACGGATGTAATCCTGATATATTATCAGTGATCTTTATAACCGCTATGTCGTTAAATGGATCGCTTCCTACGACTGATGCTACATATCTGTTACCATTTATGAAAGTAACATCTACATTTTTAGAACTGTCTACGACATGATGATTAGTGATTATCCGACCTTCCTTATCGAATACAAAACCTGAACCCAGACTGGTTACATTTTTATCCCCCGAAGAATCTGCTGCGGATGGTTTATTCTCTCGAGTTATTTGTACAACGGATTCTTGAACATCTTTAAAGATCTTGCTTATAGAGTCCGAAGTAGATTTTTTTTTGCCCACTGTTTGCGCGAAAATTTCCCCGTTTCCCGTGTGCCACAATAAAAATGATGAGATGAAAAAAATGACTACTAGAATTATAAAAAGTTGGTTTTTCATATAAAAAATCCATAATAGTAATCATATAGACTTTTCTATTGATCTAATCTTAGAAACTTGATAACACGATTGGATCTAGATCAAGGCTCATGCCATTCGGGAATTGAAATTAGGGCTGAGCGATAACAGATCTTGTAAAATTTGGCAGATAGATTAAGATGAGAAAATCGGAAGCAACCACAATGCTACCTCATGTCGATTTTTTGGTATTTTTCACTCAGTTTTATTTTAAGTTCGTCTAATTGATCAGATACCCATTTAACAAAGCCATCGGTCATTTCTTGAGGTATTTTTCTTTTTTCAGCTAATACCAAATATCCTTCAAAGATCTTTGCATAAACAGAATTACAAACAATCATGTTTGCCAGTGCGTCTGAGACAAAGTCATCACTTTTGCTCTCTATGAAATTTCGCTTAAATAGATTTAAAAGGTATTTGGTACGTCTATCTATCTCATTCTGATCCATTCCTTTTGCAGTTGTAAATTTGCTCATTCCCTCACAACTAACTTGACATTCAGTTATTAAAATATTAATATCGGCAATTTTGGATTGACGTGTATTGCTGAATTTGTTTTAAAGGAGACTGGTAATAACAACTATTTAATATTATTACTAGTTTAGACTCTTCAGTGTTTAATAGGATTGTTTCGTTTCTACCAAGTGCTACAGAGATTATCTATTTGTTGGAATCACAGGATTTATTATTTGGAGTTACCCATCAATGTGTTTGTCCCACCGAAGCTAAAAGCAAACCTCAGATAATAAGTTCTTCTTTTGATTCAGAGTCAATGACAAGTTTTCAAATTGAGGAGAAAATACAAGAACTTTCTCGAATGCAAAATGATGTTTTTATTATTAATTTTGATCTGCTAAAAAAAATTCAACCAGATCTTATTATCTCACAGGCATTATGTGATGTATGTTCACCCCATAACAAAGAACTGGACAAGACGATGAAATTTTTGGACTATAAACCGCAAACTCTAGTTCTGGATCCCCATAACGTTGAAGAGATAATAGAAAGTATCATGATTATCGCAAGAGCTGTCGGTAAGGAAGAAGATGGTTTAAGGATCAAGGATTCTCTGTACAAAAGAATCGAAAAAATTTCTAATGCAACAAAGTTTAAGAAGCCAAAGGTGATTTGTCTGGAATGGATTGATCCGATCTACATTTGTGGTCACTGGGTTCCCCAAATGGTTGGAATTGTTGGAGCCATCAACGGAATTAGTAAGGTTGGAGAGCGTTCTAGTAAAATAGATTTTTCCCAAATAACCCAATTTGATCCTGATATCATAATTCTTTTGCCGTGTGGATTAGACCTCAGTAAGGTATTTCAAGAGTGTAGTTACTTACAAACGAATAAACAATGGCAATCACTCAGAGCAGTTCAAAATGGTATGGTTTTCGCAGTAGACGCTCTCTCATATTTTAGTAGGCCTGGTCCAAGTATCATAACAGGTATTGAGATACTTGCTAAAATTATTAATCCCGAATCGTTTCCACAATTAATAGTCCCATCAAACTCATACAATAGGATGAAAAAGGAACCTAACTGATCGATTAAATGTGATAGAATAATTGCTAGGTTAAAGATACTTCAATGTAAACATCGTCTGGAATCTTTAGTCTCATCAACTGCCTAATCGACCTATCATCCGCTCCTAAATCAATTACCCGTCTATGAATCCTCATTTCATATTTATCCCACGTGTTAGTGCCTTGTCCACAAGGAGATTTTCTTGTAACGACTTTCATTTTTTTGGTTGGCAATGGATGTGGTCCTCTAAATTTAATCCCATTCTTTTCGCCAATGCCCTTTATTTCATGACAAACATTTTCGAGCATTAAAAGATTAGTACTAGTTAATTTGATACGAGCTTCCTGAGTCATTAATCGGACTCACTTTTTGGCACTTGGGTCGTATTTCTCTACAATAGATTTAACGACTCCAGCAGCTATTGTTGTACCCATATCTCTAAGTGCAAACCTGCCGATTTCTGGAAATTCTTTAAATGTTTCTATAGCTAGTGGCCTAACAGGTTTTATCCTCACAATTGCAGCGTCACCAGTCTTCAGGAACTTTGGTTTTTCTTCAACAGCTCCACCAGTTTTAGGATCAATTTTTGCTACAAATTCAGATAAAGTAGCAGCGACCTGCGCAGTATGGGCATGAAGTACAGGAGTGTATCCCGGAGCCATTGCTGTTGGATGATGTATAATTATTATTTGTGCTTCTAACTCTCTTGCAGCATTAGGCGGATTGTCCACTGGTCCAATTACATCTCCACGTTTGATTGACTTTTTATCAACACCCCTCAAATTAAATCCTATATTATCACCAGACTCTGCAGAATCCATTTGGGTATGATGCGTTTCAATAGATTTAACTTCTCCAGTCACGCCAGATGGCATTACAATGACTTTTTGGTTTGCTTTTAAAACTCCTGTTTCGATCCTTCCAACTGGCACTGTACCAACACCAGTTATTGAGTAAACATCCTGGATTGGTATTCTAAGTGGCTTCCCTAATGGTTTTTCTGGTGGTTCAAAAAGATCAAGCGTTTCAGCTAGGGTTGGTCCTTTATACCATGGCATATTTTCAGATTTCTTGACAAGATTGTCGCCCTTCCAACCGGAAACTGGTATGAAACTTATTTTTGAAACATTGTATCCTACTAACTTTAACATTTTTTCCACAGTTTCTTTGACTTCGTTATAACGCGCTTCTGAATATCCTGAGTCATCCATTTTGTTCAATGCAACTACTACTTGTCCGACACCCAAAGTTCTTGACAAAAATGCATGTTCTCTTGCTTGTCCTCCTGGATCGGTAGCCGCCTCCGTCTCTCCCGGCTTTACTGAAACGACGAGAATTGCGACATCCGCTTCTGATGCGCCAGTTATCATATTTTTTATAAAGTCTCTATGGCCTGGAGCATCAATTAAAGTATAAAAATACTTGGAAGTTTCAAATTTTTGAAATGCTAAATCTATCGTAATTCCTCTTTCTCGCTCGTCCTTTATACTATCTAACACCCAAGCGTACTTGAAAGTATCTCCTTTCCCAGTTTCTTCAGATTCTTTAGCAAATGAATCAATGGTTCTTTGATCAATCACACCCATATCAACTAATAAATGACCAACAATAGTCGATTTACCATTATCAACGTGTCCTACAACCACAAGATTCATGTGGGGTTTTTTACTTGCGCTCATTAGATTAAGAGCGATAAGAGGGCTTTATTTGTATTTCGTTAAATACAACGCAGTTTTGTCATCCAAATCCTGCTTCAATAGTTACTACCCGAGGTATTATACCTAACCTTCCATAAATACAATTTCTAAATTCTAATCCCTGTCATAATCATCTTCAATTCGGACAATATCGCTTTCATCAAAACTGCCATAAGAAATTTCCAAAACAACACAACCGGTATCGTTAGCTTGAATTCTATGTCTTGCCCCCGATGGGATTATGATATCATCGCCTTCATTCATGGATGATTTTTCGTTCTGTACTTCTACCTTGGCTGAACCCCTAACGATTTTCCAAAATTCCCTTCGGTTATTATGATATTGAAGACTCAATCTGGAACCAGGCTTTATGTAAAGTAATTTAACCGTACATCGTTCATTCTCATTGAATTTTTCAAATGAACCCCATGGCCTTTTTTCCGTGTATACTTCCACAAAAAAACAACGAAAAAGTATAATTTAATTATTATCACATCTTTTATAGTAAAAAATAAAGAACAGCTTCTGTATTTTATAATTATTGCCCAAATCTTCAATGTGTATTTGCAATAATCATGGGGATTGCAAAGGATTGATAATGGAGGAGGAATTATTGAAAAATTTTTGTTCCTGTAATTGTCACAATAATAGTTATCAACTAATCCGAAATTCAATTGCGTTTAATAATATTGAGAGTTCTAGAAGTACCGGCATTAGCCAAAACATGGATTACTAATGTCTAGTTCTAAAACAAACACATAACATTAACAAGTAGAATAATTTCAATCTGTACTACCGTTCGAATAGATTATTTGACTGAAGGGGAGTTGTGGGCATCCTAGCAAATATTATTTCATCAATTTCAAATTCTATCAATAGTGCCACTTACTGTACGGAAATCAGGATTTTCTTACCATCGATATCAATTTCTTTATACTCGGTATCTAGAAGTTTGTCATGAGAGAGGATTATGTCTTTTACTCTTACGTAATATGCCAATTC
>DATEFQ010000115.1:0-10297 GCA_035280585.1 Nitrososphaeraceae archaeon | reverse complement strand
CATCCTATGAATATTCTAAATTCAGTCAGCATATGATGGGAGAATTATTCGTAGATTTGTAGATAATTTCTTCAGAGCAGTTACCTTCTCTTCTCGAGTGATTTCTCCCCCTTCAATGGCATCTCTTAAAAACTGGATTGACCTATCAAATGTAATTCTATCCACAGGATATGGAACCCCATCTTTACCTCCATGAGCAAAACTATACCGTACCGGATCTTTCCAAGAGGCGCTAGTGCCGTAAATTAGTTGAGATATGAGCGATAGTGCCCTTACTAAAGACGGGCCGACTCCATCGATAGAAACGAACTCTTCGTAATTTTTTGGTTGAACATCGTACGCTTTGTTGATAGTTTTCCAATTAAGATGTCTTGGCATTTCAAAACTATCCGTTAATTTAATTTTATTTGCGTCCTCTTTGTTACTTGATATCCAGTCGTCTAATGTTGGGTTTCTGCCTAAATTTAATTTCTTTATCGAAGAAATTAGGTTTTGTGGATTACCTCTTATAAGATCCAATGATGCTTTTTGCGTTTCTATAGACTCCGAAGCTGTCATATCAAGTACCCTTTGATGGGCTTTATTACATATTATACCAGAGTGAGGCTCAGAAACAAATGAACGTGACGCTTTTTCAGAAATCCAATGGTATCGTCTAGCCATCTTAATGTCAGAATTCATTCCCTGTTGAACTACGCTCCAATTTCCTTCCTCATCAAAAAAAATAGCATGATGATAAAGAGCGTATCCATCTTGAAGTGTGGTGTTGTCTAATTTTGCAGAAATTTTGCTCGCATATAAAAGCTGAGATATTTTTTTATGCGGCATGTTGGAGTATTGGGCTAGTTTTGGTATTTCGCTCCTTGGTGACGAAGATTTTTTTCCTTTACCACCAGAGATCATGATTCCATGATTTTGGGAGTCAATAGAATGTTTGAGTACTCCAGTGACCACGGTAGTTAGTCCAGAGGAGTGCCAATCAAATCCTAATACACATCCAAACGATTGAAACCATAGTGGGTCGGCTAATCTCTTTAAAAATTCTCTGGTACCATGTTCTTCAATAAGAATTTTTGATATAGACGACGCAAGTTTTTTCATTCGTTGTAGGAGATATTGAGGAGGATGTCCGTAATGTAATGGAAGATATATCGATGACCTGTTTAGCATTAGTAAACATGATTCAGCGGATATCTACTTTATATTATAAGGAGGTGGTATGGTACCTTAAAGGGGAGTTAAAAACTGGAAGGTAGATCTGATGCAATATGTTTAACAAGTTAAAAAGTTGATACTCTCTCCTGATTGAATTAGCAAATACGACTCACAATCGAGTACAATTTGTACCATTATTTCAATCGATTTATAAATAAGAAATGTATGTTTAGAATGGTTATCGTTGAATTTTGATATTTTGGTTCAGATTGCAGTTGGACTATTTGTAGCAGGTCTCTTTGCAACAATATTGTATGAAAAAATGAGGGTTAAAACAAATCAAAATCCAGATAGTGAAAAATCGAGAAGCTGAATGACTGTTATTGATGAACAGATCAAAGCCTCCTTCAGAGACGAAGGATTTCAAACTCTGACAAAGATACAAAGTATGTCAATTCCGGTAATTTCTCGAAAGAGAAACTGCCTCCTCGTTGCTCCCACTGGATCTGGAAAAACGGAGGCTTCTATAATTCCAATATTTTCACTTCTCGAAATTGAGCGAGACAAGTACTCTGATATTACCGAGGGTAATGCGATTGTTGTGTTGTATATTACGCCCTTAAGAGCTCTAAACAATGATGTACATAGGAGAATAATCAATTATGCAAATAAGAGAAACCTTGAAGCTCAAATTAGACATGGAGATACCACAAGAACAGCCAGACAGAAATTAGTGAAAAACCCCCCTCACATTCTAATAACTACACCCGAGTCGCTCGGAATAGTACTTATGCAGGAGAAATTCAAATCATACCTAAAGCATCTTAGATGGGTAATAGTAGACGAAGTGCACGAATTACTCGGAAATGAAAGGGGAACTCATTTAACAGTTAGTCTAGAGCGTCTGCAGGAGATAAGTACGCATGAGCTGGTCAGAATAGGGTTGTCTGCCACTATTGGTAATCTGAAAGATGCGGGGAATTTTATTAGTGGGGCTAATAGGAAGTGTTCCATTCTTGTAGATAATACAATAAGGAAATATGACATTGAGGTAAAGTATCTAAAGGGATCAATAAGTAACGTAGCCAAATTCGTACTAAAATATCTAAGTGATAACAATATAATAGGATCTGTACTATTATTCACAAATACTAGAGATGAAGCAGAATACATTGGGACTACATTAAGAAATCAAAACGATATTCCAATAGAAGTTCACCATGGCTCCCTTTCAAGGGAAACGCGTGAAGAAACGGAAACTAAGCTGCGGCAAGGCATGACCGGTATAGTAGTATGCACATCCTCCTTAGAGTTGGGTCTTGATATTGGTTCTGTAGAACTAGTAATTCACTATGGATCGTCAAAGCAGGTATCAAAGCTTGTACAAAGAGTTGGAAGAAGCAGACATATAAATTTTAAATCAGCCAAAGGATTGATAATTGTAAATAGTGGTGACGATGAGCTCGAATCTTTATCAATAATTAGAAGAATGCAGAACAAATCGATTGAAGTACAAGATCCTCACACTAATTCATTAGATGTGGTTACGCATCATTTAGTTGGATTTGCTATATCAGCATCAGGACCGGTTAACCTCGAAGAGGTTTACCAAATCATAAAAAGTTCATATCCGTTTAAAGATCTTCCTTTCTCTGATTTGGAACAATGCGCAGTTTTGCTTGATAGCTTTAGAATTATAAAATATGATCCAAAAAATAAGACCTATACTAGAAGAATAAAATCATACAAGTACTATTTTGAAAATATTTCGACGATACCGAATATAGTAAGATTTGAAGTTATCGATGTAATAAGAAAGAAGAAAATAGGCAACTTGGATCAACAATTTATTGGTGAATTTGGCGAAAGAGGTAACGTATTTGTCTTGAAGGGAACCCAATGGCGAATAGTAAGCGTGGATGAGAATAAAATGCAGGTAAATGTGGAACAAATCTATGGGTCTCCAATAAATGTGCCTCATTGGGTAGGTGAAATGATCCCAGTAGATTATGAAACTGCTGTTGGGGTAGGTAGGCTTAGAAATAAAGTTCTCCACGACAGCACTTTTAAATTTGAATCCGACATTAAGAACATTTTAAAAAAGATTCCCATAATTCCCGACTCTGAAAATATCGTAATAGAAAATGTTAATGCCAATAATGCAATTGTGATCCATTCGGCGTTCGGTACAAAAATCAACAATACTTTGTCATCACTTTTTTCAACGATTCTGGCGTCATATGTAGGACATTTAGTAGAAACAAAATCTGATCCTTACCGAATTCTTTTATCCTCTTCAGTTAGATTATCGCGAGCAAATATTGAAAAAATATTCCATGATGAATTTGACGTTGAGGCAATCTTGATTGCATCGCTAACCAATACATATAACCTAAATTGGAGAGTATGGATGGTCTCTAAGAAATTTGGACTAGTTGAGAAGAATGCAGTATATGACAAGCGAATCTCTCGTTTTATATACGACAGATATTCTAAAACTCCGGTAAGTAAGGAATCGTTAAGAGAGTTAATGCATGACAAATTCGATGTAAATGCAACGGAAGATATTCTCCGAAAAATAAGAAACAAAGAAATATCAATTCATTGGCTTGATTTGACCAATTTTTCTCCCTTGGCGCAGACTGTTATAGAACACCATTCCAAAGCATCGTCTTCTCCATTGAGCATTGAAAAGGGTGTGTTAGAACTCATAAAGGAGAGGCTAGATAAAACGAAACACCGACTCATATGCATCCGATGTGGCAAGTGGGAAAGATTGGTTGAAACAAGAGAAGTAATGGGATCGATCTCGTGTAAACTATGTGGCTCGAAATTGATTACAACTACGTTTTCTTCTGATTACGAGCTTTCAAGGATAATTTTGAATAAATTGAAAGGAACAGAAATTAACAGTGATCAAAATCACAAATTTGAAAGAGCTTGGAAAACTGCATCACTAATTAACAACTTCGGCAAAAAAGCACTTACTGTACTCTCTGGTTATGGGATAGGTGTTGAAACCGCAGCTCGGATTCTTCGTAATTATGTGGATGATGAAAACCTGTATAAGAGCATTTATGACGCAGAAAGGCAGTATGTTATAACAAGAGGATTTTGGAATGATAAATAGTTCTTAATAAGTGGATCATTAAATTCAAGTTTCGTTTTGTAGAAAAAACTTCACTTTATCTTTAGGTTAGGAATGCACTATACTAGTATCGTTGAATTTTCCAAATTTAAAACCAAATTTTAATACCAGCTCGCTGCAAGCATTGGTATAATACCAAGATTGCACCTACGAAATGGTATTAATTGATGAATCTTTTCTTAGCGTCAATTCTAGCTTTCCTTCTCTGCCTGTATTTAATACTGCTCCCAGAATTCTAATTCTGTCACCAACTTTTAAGCTATCCAGTTCCGTGCTACTATCGCGCCAACCGACTAATCTAATTTCACCCGTATCATCCCCAATCAGGGTATCCGTTACCGAAACTAATTCTCCATTCTTTGTGTTCACTTGTGTGGCATTTGGTTGTTGTAATATTATTGATTCTATAATATATGAGCTACCAACGTTCTGTATGTCCCTTATTTTAGTAATACATTCTTCTAGCTTAGGAAATGAATTATTTTCTACTATTTCTAAATAAGAATCTTCTTTTAGAAATACCATATTACCAAATATTCTGTTCGGGATACAATCTATGATGGAATTCAAGTTTAAATTATTCGACTTTATGCCTTCAAGGTTTACATACATTATGTTTTTGTTCTTATCAATCCCAACATAGTTGACAGTGCCACTATCACTTCTACCTTCAGATATTATTCGAATCGTATGAACTTCATAATCTTGAGGCTTGTCTCTCAGCTCTATGATTGTGCCCTCATCGCCATGGATTTCAAAATCACCGTTACCATATTGCAGGTTACCTTCCTTGACACGGGCCCCAATAATTCTAATTGGAGAATTCACTTGAAAAATTCTGGGTAAACTATCTTCATCAACATTCCACAAAGCAACCCTTAGTCTCCTATCACCCGATTCATTTGATAGCATTGTTTGTAAAGATTTTTTTCTCTCTCCTCGTGAATCAGAAAATTCTATTATTCTTGGAATTGAGCCTATTAATCCCGAAATTACTGCATTCTCTTTTTCAGTCCTAATACTATCAACATTTGATGTGATGTTATCTAGATCTGGAATACTAGCATCATTACCTTCTGAAGGATAAATATTACCTCCTTCTCCTATATTTATTATTGGCTTTCCGTTGAGGGCACTTTTTACGTAGCAGTTGTTTATTTGAATCAAATCACCCGGCTTTAACCCATTTTCCTCAATTACGTGAGTTAGATTATCCCATAGTCTTACTTTTATGCTACCCCCAGCATCGTAAACAGAGATAGTTCTATTTTCAATGCTCGTATTCGTATCTTTTTTTGTAAAAACTCTGATGGGATAACTACTGAGCAGTCGTACAGTTAGGTCCAGGTCTCTTGCTCCGATATAAAGATCTTTAATCCCCCTCTTTGAACGTTGAACATTGTCAAAAGACACTCCCAAATCAGCTGCAACAAGAAACAGAGCTCCTTGATCGGTCAAGTAACCGGCACCTATTTTTCTCTTTTTTTCTTCTATCAGTTCTTTTACCTGCTCTAAATTAATATCCGGTTTTTGTTCAAGAAGTAAATCAATCATTTTTTTAAAGTCCAATGACAATCTAAATGTGACCTCCAAGTACTAGAATCAATGTCTTGCCTATATGTTTTGAGAATTATGTTTTGAGAATTATGTTTTGAGAATTAAGTAGAAACTGGATGCATTGACTGGGTTAAATGATGTTATTTTTGATTCATAAATATTTCAATTATTCCATGTTTGGCAAGAGAATGTATTGGTAGTATTGTAACTTGATATGATGTTTATTCTGCCATTATTATATATATGAGTCAAGTATAGTTCGCGTTCTCTTCAAGCCGAGGTCAGCAATGTAGCCACCTAGTCTTGGTCCGCTGTCTGCATTTATTAACATCCTATACATCAATTTGAATATCTTACGTGGTTGCTCTTCATTTTGCTTTGAAGTTTCATATACTAGTTGCTGTATTTTTTCTGGATCAAGTTGCGATTGTGAATCTACAATTTCAAGTTTATCCAGGATCATTCTAATTATGATGGATTCTTTTTCAGTCAATTTGAGATCAAATTTTTCTGATGATAAGTGATCATCAGACCAGTTACATGCCAATTGAATTTTATGTTCAAGATCAGGAGTTAAGTCAGTTGCAACTTTATATTTCTGCAATCTATCATAGATTTTTTCTATTCTATCGGGTCCTGAAAAGAAAGATGCTTGCTGTACAATGAGCATGTAGGGAATATGTTGTGATGGTTGAGTGGGTGATTTTAAGTGATTAATATATTCATACAAACCCTTTGTTTTAATCAGTTTATCTTGATTTTGTTCATTTATTTTACCAAAGTAGAGATCCTCACAATTATCATATTCTTCCATTAAAGTAGCAATATCATCTATACCTATTTGTCTAGTTCCGGTTATTCGCTTAAACAAGAGTAATAATAGTGACTGTGGAGTTCCATATCGTAACCATACTTGAGGAGTCAGGACATTTCCTATAGACTTGCTTATTTTCTTGCCCCCTTTATCAAGAAACATTTCATATTTTACATGCAAGGGATGAGCATAATTCAGAATAACGTCAGACACCCAATCATTAACTCTTACCGAATCCATTATATCTTTGCCATAGGCCTCAAATTTTATACCAAGAGCACTCCATCTTGCAGCAAATTCTACCTTCCATGCAAGTTTTCCTTTGCCCGCGGATAATGGAACTTCGCTGGAATATCCACAACCTTTTATATCGTTATTTCCCAATTTGGTTCCCTCACAGATATAGCTTATTTTCCTTTCTTCTGTTATGTATTTTACAGCGTGGGCCACATATAACCTTCCACATGACTCACAGATTGGAAAGTAGGGAAGTGTTTCTTTATATTTTGATTGGCCCACGAATTCCTCGATCTTGTTACCCAGTTTGATTGCATTTGATAAAATTATGTGTATCTGTCGTGTTAACATTCCGCTACCATATACTTTTGCTGCATTTAGGAATTCGTAAGTTATCTCTAGTCTGTCTAGAGCATCAAGCAACTGGCTGCTCATGTGATCTCCATATGAATTATGACAGTCACCTACTGGATCAGGGATATTGGCAACTGGTTTGCCGATATAATCACGCAACCATTCTGGAAGGCCTGTTGGTATTTTCCTTAACCCATCCAAGTCGTCAGAATATGCAATTAACTTTGAATCATATCCCAAGTTTTTTATGGCCAGAGAAACTCCATAGGCTCTTACGGCATCGCCAAGGCTGCCGATATGCGGGAAACCTGATGCTCCAAGCCCACTCTCTACTAAAATTGATTCCAGAGATCTTCCAATATCTTTTTCTCTGCTAATAATAGTAGATGCGATTTTATCAATCCAAGTGCCTCTACCTATGACTTCTCTATTCATATAACATTACAATTCCTTCGATACATACGGTCCATTTTCTTGATATCCTAATTTCTTGTAATATTGTCTGGTCCCTATTGCACTTATTATAGAAAGAGAATCCAATCCAAATTCATTTTTAACTATTTTTTCGGCAATCCCCAATAAATTTGAACCATATCCTCTGTGTTGAGAGGAATTGATATTGAAATCATTGTTGTTACCAATGTCTACTACTTGTCCAAGTACATGTAGTTCACGAACAACTGCTGAGGGATTCCCGTCTTTTTCATTCAATTCTTTTCGATGAGGCTTTGCTAATTTCCTCAATCTCAAAAAACCAAATAAAATATTATTGTCATAATCTTCTAGACTTAAAAAGACTTCTTTACCTTCTGATGAATCGTAATCTATTCGTTTTGGCATTATTTTTATGTCCCTATAATTGGCTAATTTTTTTATTCCTATCTCTCTACACCTTATACAATTGCATTGTAACCCCTGTTCTTTTAATTTCTGTTGCAGTATCTGCCTAATATTACCGTTCTTATAACCAGAAAGAATATCCTCTGATTCTATTTCACGTTGAATTCTCATAATTCTTACCCATGGCGGCACGGTTTTTTTAATTTCAAGAAGTAAATTCATAAATACTTCATCTGGATATGGCTTGTAGAGTCCTTTTTCGAATAATTTTGCCAAGCCAGTATCTTTTAACAGTAACGTAGGATATATTTTTAACATGTCGGGTTTTAAACGTGAATCTTCAAATAATTTCTTAAAATCTTCAAGATCCTTTTGTGGATTAGAACCGGGTAAACCAGGCATCATGTGAGCTACAATTTTGTAACCGGCATCCTTTGCAATTTGGAATGATTGATAGACATCGTCAATAGTGTGACCTCTGTTAGTATTCTTGTAAACATTTTCACTTAACGTTTGGACTCCTATTTCAACCCGGGTTATACCTAGTTCAAGCATTAGATCAACATGTACCTCCTTGCAATAATCTGGTTTTGTTTCCACGGTAAGACCTACACAACGAATATCACTTGTTTCATTCAGTTCCTGTGCTTCCCTGAGAGAGGAAGAATCTACACCGTTTAACGCTTCAAAGCACTCTTTCATAAAATTTTTCTGATAATCATGAGGCATGAAGGGAAAAGTACCACCAACGATCACTAATTCAATCTTTGAAATATTATGACCTCTCGAAAATTCCTGTTCTAATTTAGAGATTATCTGGTTTTTTGGATTATAATCAAATTTTTGAGCTAACCTTGTTACCGGTTCCTTCCCAGTATAGCTTAGTGGGATATTGAGTTCCTTGCCCCCAGGACAGTAGATACACCTTCCATGAGGACAGTCATAGGGTTTTGCCATTACTGTAATTACAAGTACACCAGATGCAGTTTTGATAGGCTTAACCATCATTTTTTTTCTTATATTACTATCAGATGGTAAATATTTTATTATATCACGAAATTTGGGAGTTTTTGATAAGTGATATTTTGATGATGTCTCCCTTATAACCGAAGATACATGTTTTAGTGAGAGTTCATTCAATAGGCTCAATTTATTGGCTATCTCCCTACAGGCAATATCATATTCATTAACCTCATTTAAGATAGAATCATATCTAGTCCTCATCTATGATATCATCGATTACCCATACATTTATTTCTTATATACCGTCCCACCGATATTTTCATTGATGACAAAAATTATGAACATATTAGTCTTAATCTTTACATCATGATAGAAGTTCTTTAGTATATTGGAATTATCAATAGGAGAAAATTTGTTAAATTTGGCTTAATGGAATGGTGTCAGTAAATAGTCTTCGTCGACTCACGATTGACACGATATTAATGGTGCTAAAGGATATCTTGGATTTGTGAAACTGGACAGGCAAATGAAATAATATAGATCAAATGAGTGATTTCTGTGTTTGTAGTATCATACTTTGCTAGTTTTTGCTGAGCATTGCAATTATCAATAATTCAATATTAAGTTGTATAGCACATCTAGCAGCAAAAAAATTCAGAAAAAAATCAATAACTTACTTTGATTTAGTCAATGAGATGTAGCATTATTTTCTTTGAGTCCGAATAGTTGATTCAAGATCTCAAGAACGATATTTCCCCTAGGCGCTGCCATTGGAGTAGTAACATTTGTTGTGGTTATTGATGTTGTTGGTACTTCAGGTTGTGATCCCAATTGCTTTAGATACAAGTAATTATTTTCTGCATCATATCCTAATTGTGAAATAGTTATCACTTTAAAATTATTATCATAAATATACTTCATTTCCTTTTGAAAAAGATCCACATTAGTGATTGAATCTATCTTACTCTGCCCAATTCCATGGTACATTATTATTGGTATCGCCTTAACTATCCCCTCTTTATTATACTTTGATTGGCTATTCACAACATCAATGAACCTTTGTAATGCTTGATCTTTGCTGTATGAATTTTCTACCTTCTCAAAATCGTGGCTCCAATTTCTAATGGAGTATTTGTTTGCGTATGTAGGAGTCCCGTTGTTTGTGTAGGTTTTACAATTTTTTTGATCGTATTGCACCGTTCCATCACATCTAAGAAACATAAGTGGAT
>DATEFQ010000114.1:0-8820 GCA_035280585.1 Nitrososphaeraceae archaeon | reverse complement strand
TTTTCAAAATTCGTATAGGAAAAAAAAGATTTTCAATGAACCTTCTTATCGAGCTGTTAGCTTCGATAAACCAAACCTTTCCGTGAAATTCCCTCTCAACTGAACTTAATATTTTATCATTTGAATTAATGTGGCTTATATTTGAATCCTTTAAGATAATCACGTAATCATCGTCTACTTTCTGAGATCCTATTAAATTCAAATTATCTATATCCTGATTCTTATTTGAGAGTTTCATAAGTTTGACGGAGCATTCGACATCAATCTTAGACAATTCACCTTTTTTCAATCTACTCTCACATTTTGGACATAAAACACCAGTTTTGGCGTCAAATATACAAATGGGTACTTTCAACAAATAATCAGACTGTCTAGTATTTGCACCATATATATGTCCAATAGATATAGGCAAAGAAACTAAAATTAAATGAAATAGGTACTTATACGGTTAATCTTCATAAAGACATGTTTGGATATTGCTCTTAGTGTAGATGGCTTAAGAGTTTACTATTTTTCCCAGTTTGGAATAGTCAAAGCCGTAGATGATGTTAGTCTTAGTATTGGAAAGAATGAATCACTAGGAATTGTTGGCGAGTCTGGATGTGGAAAAAGTACAATAGGCGCAGCTCTTCTACGATCAATAAGTTACCCTGGTCGGCAAGTTAGTGGCAATATTATCCTAGACGGACAAGACATTACAAAAATGTCAGACGAGGAATTTGATAATAAAGTCAGATGGAAAAAAATTTCAATGATTTTTCAGGCAGCACTTAATTCTTTAGATCCCGTTTTTAATATTGGATCCCAAATGCAAGAGATTCTGCAGCAACATGGTTATTCAAATGACAGTTTAGACATAATCATGGATTCTTTGCATAGTGTTCTGTTGGACCCAAGTATTATAAAGAAATATCCTCACGAATTGAGTGGTGGTATGAAACAAAGAGTCTCGATAGCTATGTCATTGTTACTCAATCCAGACATTTTGATTGCTGATGAACCCACTACTTCTTTGGATGTAATGGTCCAATCTCAAATTATTAACCTTCTAAAAAAACTAAAAAAAGATCGAAACATGTCAATTATATTCATTTCTCATGATTTAGGTGTAATCTCAGAGGTATCAGAAACTGTCGCCATTATGTATAGAGGCCAAATAGTTGAAGTGGGAAAAGCATATGATGTATATAAAAAGGCAAAACATCCTTATACTGAAAAACTAGTTACATCCATCCCAACTTTAAATAGTCATGAGACTAATTTTGAATATTTGCACGAAAAATCTGATCAATCAATAAATGAATCAGGATGCAAATTCTATCATAATTGCCCGCATGCCAAAGAGAAATGTCTAAACGATCCACCAGTGTTAAAACATAAAGACGGATTCGTTCGTTGTTGGTTGTATGAATAGGGTGTAATATCGTTTTGAAAAAAATATTAGTCTATTTATCTAATACATTTTTCATTTTAAGTTTAATCCAAAAAACTAAATCATAAGAATTTTAAACTCCATTTATTTAATAGACTAAGGAATATGGAAATTACACTATCCGCAATAAAGGCTGATATTGGAGCAATTGGAGGCCATACAAGACCCAGTGAAAAATTGGTTGAAGGAGTTAAGAAAATAGTAAAAGAAAATTCAAAATTATTAATTGACTATTACATTGGATATACGGGAGACGACGTACATATTATAATGACGCATAAAAAAGGAACGGACAATAAGGATATTCACAAGATGGCATGGGATGCATTCACTTACGGTACCAAAATTGCTAAGGATCAGGGTTTGTATGGAGCGGGACAGGATTTGTTGAAAGATGCTTTTTCTGGAAATGTGAGAGGCATGGGTCCCGGTGTAGCAGAGATAAAAATGGAGGAAAGGCCAAGTGAAGTGTTTTGCATTTTTGCTGCGGATAAGACAGAGCCAGGTGCATTCAATTTCCCCTTTTGGAGAATGTTTGTAGATGCGAGAAGTAGTACGGGTCTATTAATAAATGAAAAATTGGCCGAGGGTGTTGAATTTCGGGTTATGGATGTTATGACGGGAAAAGTTGCAGGCCTGAAATTGTGGAAAGATAAGCCAGAATTAGAGACAGCTTTAATGTATCCTGGTCGATATGTAGTACACTCAATTTTATCGTCTGATGGGGAACAGATTGTTTCTGCTTCCACAGATAGATTACATAACATAGCAGGAACTTATGTCGGTAAAGATGATCCGATTGCTATAGTCAGAACTCAGAAAAACTTTCCTGCAACTGAAGAAGCAGGAAGCGCATTCAATAATCCACATTATGTTGCGGGAAATACGAGAGGAAGTCATCATATGCCATTGATGCCTGTTAAACTCAATTCAGCAGCCAGTTTAAACTATGCTATTCCAATAGTGTCGTGTCTCGTGTTTAGTATGCATAATGGACTCCTCACCGGTCCACATGACGGTTTTGGAACTGAAGATTGGGACCTTCAAAGATTATGGGCTTCCGAAAGAGCCATGATTATGCGAAATCAGGGATTTATTCATCCCGCTACACTTGTGCCCGAAGAGCTTGAATATAATAAAGGTTATGAAGCAAGGATGAAAAAACTAAATAAGAAATTTGTGAGCCTCTCATAAAAATCTGTTATGATTACCTTTGATAAGCCATTAGTAATAAATCTCAAAAATTATAATGAGATATCTGGGGATAATTCCAGGAAAATCGTGAATGATGCAAAGAAGGCCTCCTTATCAAATCATAGCGAAATTCTAATTGCACCGCCGCCTTCTAGCATTTTGGCCCTGTCGAGAATAGAAATTCCGATAATAAGCCAACATGTAGATGACGCAGCACTTGGTGCAACAACTGGCTTTATTGTACCTGAAATTATAAAATCTTACGGGGCTGTGGGTTCAATAATAAACCATAGCGAACACAAAATTCAACATGCACAAATTAAAAATCTTGTAAAACGCCTGCGAGATCTGGAAATGATTTCAATTGTTTGTGCTGAGAATATAGAGGAGGTAAAGGCAGTTTCACGGTTTTCGCCGGATTTTTTGGCTATAGAACCGCCTGAGCTTATAGGAAAGGGCGTAGCTGTTTCTAAGGCAAATCCTTCAATCATCAAGGATTCCGTACAAGTAGTAAAGCAAATTTCATCAAAGGTAAGAATCCTTTGCGGCGCTGGCATAGTTGACAAATTTGACGTAGAAAAAGCACTGGAACTTGGAGCGGAAGGTATTTTAATATCTAGTGGAGTGGTAAAATCCTCATCATGGTATGATAAAATACTGGAATTGTCTTCGGTTTTAAAATAAATTTAGAAAATAAAAATTTGGATTGGCTGTTAATTTACACACCTATTTCCTTTGCTATTTTTACGATTTTCTTCCCGTCGTTTGTTAATCGGTTGAACACTTTATTCTTGACCGTCTTTCGATCCACTAATCCACGCTTTTGTGCCTTGAGAAGAAGCTTATGCCCATATCCATACGCTCCCAACTTAGTTAACAGTTCCCTAGTTGGATATTCCCTTACAGGGCCGATTGTCTTCAGTAACTTTACTAGTGCCTTTTCTTCAACAAGAATTTTTAACAGTCTTGTATCTTTCATCACGCACTAGTATACATATAACTAATTATATAATTGTTACACTTTACTAGATACAAATATCCATATATTTTAATTTTAATAGCCATCAACTGGAACTTGACATGTAAGACAATTAGAAATTTCTACTGTGCAAAAGATATAAACGTTCCGTAATACCATACGTTTATACCGTAGGTAAAGTCGTGATACAAAATATATTACCAAAACAAGCGATTACAATATCATCAAAATTGTTAGACCTGAAAATGATATTAATTCAATAATATATGGAATCAATGGAATCACAGTATGGAAGGCAACTATTATCAGCAGTATAGCAATGAAGCAAAAAAATGACCATCCACATACCTAAATGAATAATTCATGATCCGGAAAGGCGGCCCCCTTGTATTTGCCAGATCTTTATTTGCAGAACGTCCACAAGAATAACTAGTATTATAGGCAGCTGGATAGTATAATATACAATTTCTGAAACAAAAATTGATTCATCTTACTAAACAAAAGATTTATAGATTCTTATTTAAGAAATAAAAAGAGCATTTTTCTTTGTTATTCATAATTAATAATGGTTTAATCAATAATTTCTAATTATTTAATACATATGTTTGTAATATCTAATTTCTAGAAAAACTATTCATAATAAAAGATTCAGCTAAGACTTAGCAAATATGACGTTGAATGAAGGTAAACAGATTCAAAATAAAGGATCCCTTGGGCAGAACGCAGGGAATAGACTTCAATGCAAACAATGTCATAACACTACACTGGTTTTGGACGTACTCTCTAGTGAATATGTTTGTAGCACTTGCGGTTGTGTTTCTAGCGAAAAAATTTACAATAATGAGCTAGCTTATTTTGAGAAGGGTGAGTATAATGATAAATCACGTTTAGGCATGCCAGAATCATTAACTGTGAGTCACAAAGGATTATCTACTTTAATTGGTCTAAATGATACTGATGTAAGGGGAAAAGTTTTAGACCCCGTACAAAAAGAAACGATTCAGAGATTAAGAACATGGAACAATAGATCTCAGCTTAGCGATTCGATCTCAAGAAATCTGGATAAAGCCCTAAAATATCTGAACAATTTTGGTGACAAGCTTTACTTGAGTCCAGCAGTTATGGAGAACGCTGCATACATATATCGCAAAGCGGCAATTAGAAAGCTGGCAAAGGGTAGGTCTACCATTTCACTTGTTGCTGCCTCAATTTACGCAGCCTGTAGAGAGATATCAATACCAAAAACTATATCAGATATCGCCTATGTGTGCAATATTCCAAGCAAGGAAATCATGTCACATTATAAATTGATCTTGAAGGAATTGTCCTTAAACATTCCTGTTATTCAAGGGATTGATTATGTAACACTTATTTCAAATAGGTTAAGACTTACAGAGAAAACTAAAAGGGAGGCACTAAGAATTTTTTCGCTAGTTCAGCATAGTAGAATTTCTATAGGTAAAAATCCACGCGCTTTTGCAGGAGCAATAATTTACATTGCATCTCAAGATTGCAATGAATTTTTGCGACAGGTCGAAGTTTGCCAAGTCGCAGATATTTCTACGGTTTCATTAAGGAAAAGATGCAAGGAAATAAAAACAATACTGGACAACCTACTAAAAATGTAGATTGAAATTATTTCTAGTCCCAACTAATTGATTATTTAAAATAATAAAGAAATTGTCAGCGTTATTTTATTTTGATGATCCAATAGAAATGTTATAATCTATATTGCATCTTAATTCATGATTAAGATTGTTTCCTGAGAAATGTAGCATACAGATGAATGGCAAACCGTGTAGTCTCCCCCCATCGAGTATTGTTTCCGTATTATCTGAAAATGGCGAGTACATGATAGGGTTAGTCTGCGACGATCATATCGTGGCTATGAAGACTAAGACACTTTCTATGCAGAAATCAGGAAAAATTAGCAAAGGCGAAATAAAGTTCCAAAGGTTAAAGCCTGTCATGACCGATTGTGTGCTTAATTTAAAGGATATAGATTAATGTGAGGTATCAACAAGTACAAGAATCTTGAAATTTATTAGTTAAAAATTTAATCAAAGACTTACAAATCTTATTTTATGAAACAAGAATAAGTATCAGAAAAATAGAATAAAACATTATTCTAATTTTTGTAGTTGATTCTTGTAAAGTATGTTTCTATTTAATAGTTTCACTCATGTTATATTCCATAACTTCACTTAATGGACATGAAAAATAGGAGTAAGTACGGAGTCATTGCAGCTATACTGCGATCCGCAATGAGAGAAGAGACTAGGACGAAAATCATGTATAAAGCCATGCTAAGTAATGATCAATGTAGAAATTATATTGATTCCCTTTTGAACTTTGGTTTGATAGTGGAGCAAAACAATGGCACTAAGTTGGTTTATAAAGTTACTAACAAGGGTTCCACGTTTCTAGATTATTATGAGCAAATGATGCATCTGTTACCAATGTCCCTAAATCAAACCTCTGAGGAAGATTATAATACGAAATTACAAAACATGATCTAATTGGATATGAGGTACGGAATTAACAGCACGTATTCCAAATAGCGCTGATGAGGGTGTTGTACACTTCATGAAAAGAGTTCCACAAATCAGTATAAACTTCAGGTGAATATCTGATGCTGAGGAATATTTTTCTAAAATATTATCTGAATTTAGGACCATAATTGAAAGCTCAAATTTTTTCTTTATGAATCTACAAAAATCCTCAATATCGGAGGAAGAAGGTTTAAAAATTTCTAAGGAATGGGATCCCAACAGACTGACAATTTTTTCTTTCCCTTCAAGATGTGAAATTACCTTAGCTACATTTGTATAGAAAACGTCCTTCTCGTTTGCATCGTTTCCTATTGAATTTTCGGTTAAACCAATTCTATCTAATGTATATAATTTAGCATAATTCCGAATAGAGGATTTGAATGTAAGCATAATATTGTCTTTAATAGATGAATCTAAAAGAAAGCAATAATTCATTTTTGAAAAATTATACAATATGTCATTTAAGAATAGAAATACAATATCATCTGATATTGTATTGTCCTTTTCGATCGTTATCAATCCCCCATGTGGTAAATTTCCAATGTACGTATCAAGATCTTGATATCCTGTCTGCAGTAGTTCATTTGAAAAACCTTTTACTTTTAAAATATTTTCAGTTGTGTTATAGGTTTTGAATCGTCTTGGATCATAGCTATCAAAGCAGTGCAATATTCTATCTTTAAGAGTAAAGAAATAGAGAGACCTCTTAATTGGAATTCCTCTTAATTTTTTGAGAAATAATCTTCTTATTCGTACTTCTTCCATAAATTCATAATTTAACTCAATTACTCCATCTACTATGAATTCTAAATTAGATTCAACTGAATTTTCACTTGTAAAAATCAATTTTGCTTTAGCTCTTTCCCTCCATGTTTGGAGGACCCTTTCATTGTTTAACCGTGCTTCCCTATCCATTAACGAAGCAACAGAGTCCCAGCTATCGATAATTATTACAGGATTTTTAACATCCATCAATTGATTGGTTATTCTTTCAAAAAGCGATTCAGGTTCATCCAGGCGTGCATCCTCAAAAGAGGAAAGATTTTGTCCAACATCCTGACTGTCAATATCTTTATTTGGTGGTTTGATGATTTTTCGCAGCCACGGGTAGTGTTCAAACAATTGTTTTGGAGAAGACCTAGTGGAAATATAGAAAAAATTATTTTTTTCTTTTAATGAACGTAACAAACTTAAGGATAGAGTGGTTTTTCCACTGCCCGAAGGACCTTTAACAAGTAAAGAATAAGTGTCATTTTTTATGAATTCTGTGAGCTCAAATGGAATATCTAGAAAACTATGATTACCTGAATAAACACTCTTCATATCTGTTCTTCTTCGATTTGACATTACTTCCACTTATAGATATATAATAAATCTCTTAGATTCTTACTATTAATTTTTACACATTTTTCAAAATTGTGATAAGGTGAGTTAAATTAGCCAATCTTCTACGTAATAGAAGGTTTTACTGCAGGTGAATTTTCTCAAGATTCATAATAAATTGTTTTCACATTACCACTTCAACACTTGAGAATGATTTGCAAATATTCAGCTAAACTTCAATACTTTAAAATAAAGTATGTTGGTGATTTTTACCATGGTAGTTATTGAAGCTGAGAACAATATTTCATCTTTGAAAACTCAGTTACTGGCAAATTATGTCTTTACTGATGAACTTTCATCTTTGTCGCTATCAGAAATGACTCCTGATTTTGATCCTTTTATTCGCGAAATTATTGAAGCAAAAGAATTTTCTGCTAAAGATGGAACAATATGCGTCATTCATAATATCGCGGGATCCGGCATAAAACGGGCTTTACTGTTAGGAATGGGAGATAAAAAAAATCTAAGCCCTGAGAAAACAAGAAATTTGACTGGAAAAGTGGTTAAGAAGTCAAAAGAATTAGGAATAAGTGAATTCGTTCTAAATCCGTTCTTAAGGATCAATAAAGACCATCTTTCGGCTTTGGTAGAAGGAATCAAATTAACTGACTATTCCTTTGAGAACTACAAGAGTGAGAAGGATGGTAATGATCTTAGTCACGTTAGGATATTGCTAAGAAATGACCTCGAAAATAATAAGAAAATAATCCAACAATCAGCTGTAGTAAGTGACGCGGTAATATTTTCTCGTAACTTAAGTAACTTGCCCCCAAATGATTGTTCACCAAAAGATCTTGCGACTTTCGCAATGGATTTATTAAAGAATCAGAAACTCAAGGTAAGTATTATCGAGAAGGCCGAAATGGAATCGGATGGGTTTGGAGGTATTTTGGCGGTAGGTAAGGGAAGCTCTAGTCATCCAAAACTTATCGTATTAGAATACTATGGTACAACAAGGAGTGAGAAGCCAATAGTAATTGTCGGAAAGGCAGTTACCTTTGATACCGGTGGAATCTCCATTAAGCCTTCCGAAAAAATGGAAGAAATGAAATTTGATAAATGCGGAGGATGCAACATACTGGGCATCATGAAAGCTGTAGCTGATCTTAATCTTGACACCAATGTTATAGGTATAATTCCGGCGGTAGAAAATATGCCTTCAGGCAGCTCGTACAGACCTGGTGACATTATCAGAATGTATAACGGAAAAACTATTGAAGTTATTAATACTGGTGCAGAAGGAAGAATAATCCTGGGGGATGCACTTTCATACGGGGCAA
>DATEFQ010000113.1:0-7247 GCA_035280585.1 Nitrososphaeraceae archaeon | reverse complement strand
GACGCTCTTCCGATTTGATATGATTCTTTTTTAATTGTGCGTTATTGACTCTTATATTCCATTTATTTCTCAATAATCAATACCAAGTTTTGCCTTTATTCCCTTTTTGTAAGGATGTTTTATTGCTTTCATTTCAGTGACTAGATCAGCTAACGAGATGAGTTCTTCACAAGCATAATTCCCTGTGAGAATTAATGATAGTTTTTTTGGACGATTTTTAATTAACCTCAGAACGTCACTTAATTGTAATAAACCAAGATGCACTGCATAATTAATTTCATCCAAGATAATAATATCATAAATATCAAGCGACATTTTCTGTTCAACTATCTCCAGCGCGGTCTTTGCAGCACTTACATGTTCATCAAAGGCATGGTCATCATCGATAATACCGATAAATCCTTTACCTGCTACTATCAATTCAAAATCTGGTTCAAGTTTCTTTATACTATTTAGCTCCCCATAGTGCCATTCACCCTTGATGAATTGTACCATGCAAACTTTAAGTCCCTGGCCTATGGCTCTCAACGCTACCCCTAAGGAAGCAGTTGTTTTACCTTTGCCATTTCCTGTGTATACAATTACAATGCTACCATTTGATGTGTTTTCTTTTTCCAAGGGCAATTACCACAATAGCATTTTAGATACACGGGTTACTTAGATATTGTTCAATAACTCGGTCAATTTAATATAGCGATTTTTTTAGCATGGTTATTCTAGATAATCTACGAAAATTTACAAATTATTCCTGATAGAGGTGACCGGGGTCACATTATCCTCGGGAACCAAGTGTGACTCCATTCATCTGGTAAAATCCCAAAAGTAAGGTTATTTGGTCAAAAAATATAATATAAAGAATTGTTGCGATGAAGATCTAACTGTGATTTACAAGAAAATTGAAGATTGTATTGGAGAAATATGTAAATTCGTTATCCCAATCAAACATGAATATTACTTAGGAAATGGAAGGAGGATTGCAATCTGTACTTTATCCAGTGTCAATTTATTGCGAGCAATTTCAAATGATATAAAACTAATGAATAAAGTTGCTATTGTGGGCAGGCTATTGTCCGAAAATAGGGGAATTGATAGTATCATAAAATATTGTATCACAAATCGGGAACTTGTTCACTTAATCGTATGTGGGAAAGACGGAAATGGTCATAAAGCCGGACATTCGTTAATCACGCTATTTGATAAGGGCATTTCAAAGGAAGGCAAAATTATCATGTCAAAAAGCCCTTATCCTAACCTTGTCTCATCCTATGACGATGTGCAAGTTATTAGAGGTCGAATTACTATTCATAATCTAATAGAAGAGACAAACCTGAATATTATAGAGGCCTACTTAGATAGACTGGCTTAATAGTTTGTTTTTTTCCTTTCCCTGTTTATTTCGTTCTTTTTCGAATAATATTTTACAATATCGTCTGGCGTCATTTTTAATTCAATGGAAGCCTGGAGAACAAAATGCCAGATATCTATTAATTCTTCTTTTGCTCCCTCGACATCAAAATCTGTGGGATTTTTCCACCATTTCCAATTTGTCAATCTTTGAAGTTCGATTGCTTCATGGGTAATTGCAGTACAGAGAACCGAAATTCTCTCTTCAGTTTTTAAGGGATAATTCGACGATGCTAAGACAGAGGCAAGATTTTTCTGCATCTCGATTAAATTTTCCAGTCTATCCACTTGCGAATGATAATAGATCTTTAATATAATTTAACCTTCCTTGAAGATGGAATGGAGTCGTGCTTCCTATCGATTTGCGTGGATATGGAAGTTCTCCATTAGCATCTTATTATGGTATATCGTAGAAAAAATATTAATAAATGTTTCTCTTGCAGTAAATATAATGTGAAAAATAATGCATTTCATTGCAATTTACACAAATTTTGAAATTATCGTATAATAATTAATGCTCAACATATAAATTTTATTAGATGCGATTCTTCAAGTTATCACATTAGGATTATTATTAAACATTGAGCCATTAAACTGAACTTACCAAACTAGATTGAAATAAAAGTAGAAATATCATCAACAATCGTAAAGACCGTCTTTTCCAGCTATCAAATAAGATTTGTCAGCTGTAATGGGTTTTAATGCTCTTGCAGAAAATCTAGGCTCATTAACGTTTACTGTCTTTAGCTCTAACACCACATGAGCATAATTAGAAATTATTCTATTCATTAATTCGTTATAGGGCAGACTTTTCTTTTCAAACATGTCCCCTGAATCAATAATTTCTCTTTTTGTGAAGACTGGATTTGTTAGTACAATTGCTATGTCATTATCAATTGCACTTATGGCTAGATCGTGAAGGTGCTTTCTGAGGAATATTTGTATGGACAGTAATTTTTTCCTCTCATTCAAAAATAAATAACTGAAATTATCGAGTATTATTACAATCGGACGTAAATTTAGAGCATAATTCACCAAGACCATTTGCACATTTAATGACAGTATCCTCAAACTTCGTATTTGATGAAGTATTGGGGATAAATTGTGTTTGTCTTTGATGTATGAAAGTATTTTCTCGGGCCTGAAAAAACCTTGTGTATCACCAAATATTATGGAAGAATCTTTATAGCTTTGTGCAGCATTGACACATAGCGAATAGCACATACTAGATCTCGCATCTCTCGAATCAGATAAAATATTGGTTATCAAACCAGTTCTGATTCCCCCTCCCAGCATCTTATCAATTGAAGATGATCCTGTTGTGATTATGCGCATTAAACTAAACTCTATAATTATTTATATGCAACTTCCGGGATCCTAGGAGAAACTTTTTATTGTCGATCTTATTTTTTGAAAATAAAAGTGATAGCCTAATATGTCATCAACTCCACAGCAACCAAAAAGACCGTTAACAATCTTACAACGCTCACTGAATATGAAAGTATCTGTCAGACTTAAAAATGAGTTGGAGTACAGAGGTCGAATGAATAATGTGGATTCATATATGAATTTAATACTATTGGATGCCGAAGAATTTAATGGTGCAAGTCCCGTTGCAAATTATGGGAAAGTAGTTATTCGAGGAAACAATGTACTATTCATCAAAATAGAAAAGGATCTTTAGAAATAGAGACTAATTCTCAGGATTTGACGTAAACTAAAATGGGAAGGCGTTATCTCTTCACTTCAGAAAGTGTGACTGAAGGACATCCCGATAAAATATGCGATCAAGTTTCTGATTCAATACTAGATGAAATAATTTCTCAGGATCCAGATTCTAGGGTAGCAGTAGAAGCTATGACCACTACTGGGATAGTGTTTGTAGCTGGGGAAGTTACTTCCAACGCGAGAATTGACCACCAAGCTGTCGTCAGAACCACATTGAAGGATATAGGTTACAATGGATTAAAGTATGGGTTTGACGGAAACAGCTGTTCTGTTTTAACTTCAATTCATGAACAAAGCCCGGATATTTCGTTGGGGGTTTCAAAAAATGAGAACGGTGTCCAGGGAGCAGGTGATCAAGGATTAATGTTTGGATACGCAACAAATGAAACCACCGAGCTTATGCCATTGCCAATAACCCTAGCGCACAAATTGACATTTAAATTGGCAAAGGTTAGAAAAGAAAAAACACTAGATTGGGTAGGTCCCGATGGAAAATCCCAGGTTTCTGTAATCTATGAAGATTCAATTCCAAAGAAAATAGATACTGTTGTTGTTTCGACCCAGCATACTGAAGATGTTTCTACATCACAAGTGAGAGAAGAGATTATCTCAAATGTTATAAAACCTGTTTGCGATGAATTAATAAACAATTCTACAAAATTTCTCGTAAATCCAACTGGTCGGTTTGTTATAGGTGGTCCCGTAGGAGATACTGGATTAACTGGAAGAAAGATAATAGCTGATACCTATGGTGGTATGGGTAGGCACGGTGGAGGTGCATTCTCTGGAAAGGATCCTTCCAAGGTAGATAGGTCTGCGTGCTACATGGCAAGATATATAGCAAAAAATATTGTTGCATCGGGATTAGCATCAAAATGCGAAGTACAGCTTGCATACGCTATAGGGGTGGCCGATCCAGTTTCAATCATGGTTGATACGTTTCACACAGGAAAAGTTAGCGAAGAAACAATTGAAAAACAAGTTAGAGAAATATTTGATACTACCCCCACCGGAATAATAGAAATGTTACGGCTAAAAAGACCAATATATAAGAAAACCGCGGCGTATGGACATTTTGGTAGGAATGAGCCCGATTTTACGTGGGAGAAGGTTGATAAATCAGGTTTATTTGGTATCAAATAGTTTTCGTAACATTTTATGCCAATTTATTAGCTTTAAATGCCTTTAATGTAGATAATTGTGTTTCCACTATCTCTTTCAATTTTATATTTCTTTGAAAAAAATTTAAGAATATTTTTTACATCCCTCATGAGCACGGCATTTGCATTTATGGTATCGACTCTAATAGCTTGAGGCCAGTCGAGGATAAGAATATTGTCATTATTTACCATAATGTTATACTCATTAAGATCACCATTAATGTAACCATTCTGATACGCAATCTTCACGTTGCCGATTATTTTTTCCAATACAGATTTGGGATCATCAAGACTTTCAGCATCAGCTAATCTGATACCGTAGAAAGGTTCCATAACAATGCAATGAAAAGATCTATAGAGAGGAGTTGGAAATGATGCACTGGAGTGTCTCAGATAGTTTAAAATATCATATTCTTTTTTGGCAGTTTGAATATTCAATAGTAACCAACTACTAGTACTTGTATTTACGTCTCGCTTCCTCTTTATTTGTTTGAAACTGGATCTTCCAAGTCTGAACATCTTTAAAATTTTGTCTTGTTCTTGCGAGTCATGGGCCAAATAGATTTCAGCCTCTTTACCGATACCAATTTGTGGCCCAATAGATGTAATTGTGTTCCTATTGGCAAGAATTTTTAGGACGTATATATCTAAACCTGTTACCAATAACGTATACCCTATATTGCTTTTGCCAACTAATCCGGACTTAACAAGCCGTTCTAAATGATGTTGGACTAATCTTTGACTTAAATTTGAGTATTGACTCAGAGTAGAAAGGTTTAGAAATTGACGAGTCTTTAAAGAAGAAGCAAATACCTTTAGAATTTTGAAGTCACTTTTATTCAATAATGAAACAAGATGTCCAGCCTTTGAAAATGAAGACAACTTAATTCAAATACTCACAATATTAAATTAAGCTTTTTCGTTTGCTTATTGCTTTTGAAGATAAGGATAAAAATCGTTAAACGATTTATCCTTAATAATGTGTAAATAAAAGAATGGCTATACTTCAGATTCATATGGAGAACTTTGTCAACGGTGAATAGTTCTTCATTTATTGGTATACGTTGTTATTCTTGCAGCTGTCCATACTTGCAAAAGTTTTTTTGAAATTGAGTCGACTAGCGTAAGGTACTAAGAATATTGTATTCCTTGCTGTTGAAAATTTATCTTTCTCTGCCGGAAATATTATTATTATTGAAGCATGAATTTAAGTAATTAGAACGATGATTTATGTACCAGAGCATAGATGATATTAAAGAAACAGATCTACCTGTAAGGAGTAAAAGATCGCTTAGGACAGGATATACAACTGGTACTTGTGCGGCAGCGGCTACTAAAGCTGCATTGTCCACACTATTAAGCGGTGAAAAATTAAGTAAAGTAAATGTTTCACTTCCAAAGGATAAACACATTGTAATTGACATCGCCTGGATAAAATTTGTAAATGAAGAGTCTGTTACTGCTTCGGTTATTAAAGATGGTGGAGATGACCCAGATGTTACCAATGGCGCGGAAATTTGGTCTACGGTAACATTATTAGAATCATCTAATAAGATCATGATTGATGGAGGCATTGGTGTCGGAAGAGTAACTAAACCCGGCCTGGGATTGGAAATAGGCAAAGCTGCTATTAATCCTACCCCGTTAAAGATGATAAATCAGGCTATTGAGGAGATTTTAGAGAAACAACAAAAAAATAGATATGGACTATCCATATCAATAAGTGTCCCCAAAGGAGAAGAAATTGCGAAGAGAACAGATAATCCTAGATTGGGAATAATTGGAGGGATATCAATTTTAGGAACGACTGGAATCGTAATTCCATATTCTACTGCATCTTTTGCAGCTTCTATTCGTCAAAGTATTGATGTTTCTATAGCAATGGGCTCTGATTCTGTCATACTGACTACTGGTGGCAGAAGTGAAGATTTTGCACGAGGTATTTTTGGAAGCACGATTGCGGACCACGCTTATATTCAAATTGGAGACTTTATTGGATTCAGCATAAAACAATGTGCAATTAAGAAAATAAAGAAAGCATATGTAATAGGATTCATTGGAAAATTAACAAAGATGGCAATGGGGGTAAAACAAACGCATGTAAAAGGATCAAATGTTGATATGAATTTTCTTGCAACGTTGGCAAACAGATGTGGAGCAAATTACGATCTTGTAAAAAAGATCAAGTTAGCAAATACTGCTAGGCATGTAGGAGAATTAATAGCCCAAAGTGGATTGAGTAAGTTTTATGATAGTCTATGTGAAGAGGTGTATAATCATTTAAGTAAAGATTATCCGTCTGGTTTACAAATAAAAATCATTTTGCTTGATTTTACTGGCAAGATAATTGGAAATTTTCCCGACTAATACAGCAAGCAATTGAATACTTTCTATATCCCCTCAAGGAGACCGTCTTTTTGAAGCTTTTCAGCATGGGCAGAAATATATCTCCAAACTATATCTGCCTTGTCAGGTTGAAAATCCCATGGCGCAATAAGAACTAGATCGTGTTCTCTGATCCACATACGTCTTTTTATCTTTCCTCTTATTCTACATGTTCTGACTTTACCATCCGTGCATTTTACTATAATGTTATCGCCCCCAACTAATTTTATAACACGTCCAAGCAGCTCACCCTGTTGAGGCATTACTAGCTCCTTAAGATCAGATTCACTCAGTACTTTTCTCTTCCCTAATTTGAAAACCTCCGTTAAAATTCCTTCTAAGGAAGATAAAAACCTAGTGATTCTAGGTATGCGAATAAATTGTTGAAAATGTGGTATTATTTTGAATAGTGATTAATCCGGAGCGTCATTAACATTTGCTCATTAAGTCAAGAAAAATTTATGGATTAACATTAGATCCCTTACGTACACTTTTCGTTTGACTTTAAGGATATTTTTAATAATACATTTTATTGGAGTTCTTCAGATTATTAAATTCATTGAGTAATTT
>DATEFQ010000112.1:0-22417 GCA_035280585.1 Nitrososphaeraceae archaeon | reverse complement strand
TGTAACTGATTGCTTAATTCTTCATACATCTGTAAATAGTACATACCCTTTGGGGTAATGATACAGCTTGTTTCATTCCTCATACTTTTCAAAAGATTATATTTTTCCAGCTCGAAAATAAATTTCATCAATTGTGCCATGGTGAGATGGATTTGGAATTTAATGTACAACTCCTTATAGTCACAGCCTTTATTGGAACTCTTTAAAATGACCGATATAACATCTAACCTACTTAACGATTCCACAAAGGCTATAATATCATATATAATAAAAACCTCGCCAAGAACTCTTATAGTAAATGAATTTTTGCTTTTACCAGTAATATTATCAGAATAATAATAAGAAAAAAGTAAATGTTGAATTGACCATTAATACTGACATGTTTTATATAAGATAAGCAATTTACAAGAACTTGTCTAACCCATCAGGAAATTAATTGGAGATTCTGAATAATTGTTGTTACTATGATAGCATATTAAAAACAAACTTGCAAATATTGATCAGAATCTCCAAAAATCATTCTGTGGATTTGTTCTTAACGACAAGATGGTCTTAATCTGATTGTTTTCCAAAAACGTAAATGTTTGAGGTAAAATTGTATGCTTTTGATTCCTCGTACATCTCCAAGTAATTTTTTCCCTTGTCTGTCGTCTGGTAGGTGGTAATGCCCTCAGATAGGTTGCTTCTCTCAATAACTAGACCATTTACAATTAAAATTTTTATATATTTTTTAATTTGTCCATAATTCAAATGTGCCTTCGACATTATTGATGATTTCCGTTCTCCGTTGACTGCAGTGAACAGTATCATCGCTATAATGTCGACAGGACTTCTATAATTCATTACAACTTTGATAAAAATGAAATACATCTATAAGCAGCAGAGTAGACATTTATCTGGTTATTGAATAGCTAACATTTACTTTTTCTCAATTAGACTAGTAGTTAGATTTCATTCACTACTTAACCTTATTTATATGCCACAACGATTATCGCGCCCCCAAATAATTTTTTGGTGAACATTACTTTGGAAAATTTATTGTTTAGGAGATCATACAGATCGCCATTCTTTGGCCAACGCAGAAAAGTTCCATACAAAGTCTTAAATTTCAAACCTCTCTTGCCAGAAACGGAAAATGCTATAATTCCTAAAATATATCTCAGGTAAAATTTTACACCGCTTCTAATGAATGCGTTATCCGGCTTTCCTATATCAACAATAATGAATCTGCCATCAATTTTAAGAACCCTGTGTATTTCAGAAATTGCTTCGATTAGCGAGAAGGCGTCACGTAGGGAATACCCACACAAAACAGCGTCTACGGATGACTCCCTAAACGGCAAATATTCAAAGACCCCACATGAAAGGTTAACCCTCTGATTACTTACCTGCTGTGCGTAGTGAAGCATTTCAGTTAGTGGATCATGCAGGATCATCTTGGCATCATTTTTTAGAATCTGAAGTGCTTTTGATGACATATTTCCAAAACCTGATCCTGCATCCAAGATCAAATCACCGGCATTAATTTGGCCGTTCAAACCATATTCACGATACTTATCATCTTGACCTAATGATATACACTTGTTAACTTTGTCGTAAATTGGGATAATATTCCTTAATACCCCGATGACCTCTTTCCAATAACTGAGTCCTAATCCAGACAATTAATAAAGGTCTGAAAAATGAGAGGCTATTTTTTACTTTGGAATAAAATCTAAAAATTTTCACACAAAATGCATCTGGAACTATTCAAGAATAGATAGGAAGAGGAGTAAATTGCTAAATGGGTTCATAACCTTGATAAGGGACTCATAGTTATGAATTATTGTCTGAGGAAATGGAATACGTTTGCGAATCATGTGGCACGCTTTTAATTCATAGTAACCCGACTACGCTAGATAGTATGAAGGACGTTCACATTCAGTTGTGTTCCGTTAAGAGACAAAATATAGTAACTCCTATTCCGCAAGTTCCACAAGGAGCAGAAGTCGCTACAAAACCTGCTGTTTCGACAACTCCTTCTCAATCTCAAAGTGCTCTAAATCCACCGTCCCCGCAACAAGCGGCTGCAACTCCATCACCAGGTGGACAAACTACTATTTCTCTAACTGGTGAAGGTACAAGCTATTCAAAGGTAGAAGGCCCTATAGACCCTGAATTCAAATCAAAACGTCAGATTAAGGGTATGTATCAAGGAATAAAAGTATGGGGCCCAGTGGATGCTCCAGGACAGCTCGGAATTTGGGGAACAGAAGTTACGGTGGATTTCGATATTTGTGTTGCTGACGGTGCCTGTATTGAAGCTTGTCCGGTAAATGTTTATGAGTGGCTAGATACGCCGGGACATCCTGCTTCGGAGAAAAAACCATTCATGATTAGAGAAAAAGATTGCATTTTCTGCATGGCCTGCGAAAATGTTTGTCCTCCGCAATGCGTAAAGATATTTCAAAAAAGTTAGTATTGTAATACCGTTTTGGTCCAAGCTGAGGATTAATGTTTGATATTATTGCTACCGGTGGAACTTTTGACATATTGCACAAAGGACACTATACACTTTTGCAAAAGGCATTTGAAGTGGGAGGGCAAGTAATAATCGGAATAAGTAGTGACTACTATGCATCTATCAAAAAGAAAAAGATTTCTAATGAGTATCCAATTCGGCTAAAAAATTTAAAAAAGTTTATTGAAGATAAATTCAATAAATCGAACTATTCAATTTATGAGTTGAATGACTTTTATGGGCCCACAGTATTGACGAAGGCTGTACAGGCTCTCGTTACTACTGAAGGAACTAAAGAAAACTGTATCAAAATTAATGAGTTAAGAAAATCAATGGGAATGCCTCAATTAGAAATAATCGTCGTACCCTTGGTCGAGGGTCAAGATGGTAAGGTGATATCATCGACAAGGATACGAAAGGGCGAAATAGACGTTAACGGAAACAAATTGGCTATCTGATTATTTCCATTAAATACACTTACATTCAATCTCAAAACATGAATCAATTATTTGTATCTCTATATTTTAGAAGGGCGAATTTATTTACAGCAATTGATACATTATGAAGTTTTATGAACAACGTTCAATATGTCCTCCTGACCAAACGAATTAATAACAATCATAGACCCGAAGATTAATTCTCTGACAAATTCTTTCAATTTTACAGCATTTAAGTTATCTTTCATAAGGACAGCATGGCAAGATTTATCCTTTAACATCAAAACAATCTCATTATCTACGATTTTTACGACTTGGACAACAAAATGCACACTATCCTTATCTGGTAACAACATACTACCTAGTTTTTCGGTTTCGTAAGAATCAAGACACTCAAATTTCGTAACTTTATCCAAATAGTCATCCATCCTCGCTGTACATATATTCAGAAACTAAATCTTTAGCTTTTTCTCTTCGTTCTTGAAACATTGATATGAAATTTGTTGAGTGATTCGACAGATCATGTTTACACTCACCGCAAAGCAGATTACCACTTCTACACTTCAGTTCCCTCTGATTAGACTCAGTTGATGTATCAAATAGAAACTTGAGATATGAAAAAACGGAACATATATCTGGATTTCCACCCAGTTTTTTCTGAAGGGCTGTTGTTGGCTGTCCTCCGGTGAATGCATTTGAGACTTTTTCTTCTATTATTTTTGGTTCATCAGTAGTGAATAATGCTGTTTCAGGGTTTGATGATGACATTTTTCCCGTCGTTTGTAAGCTCGGTAAAAATTTACTATGTATTTGTGCAGGTTTATAAAATCCGATTTTTTCTGCAATATCTCGCGTTAATCTCCAATAAGGATCTTGGTCAATCGCGGCGGGTATGAGTACCGGAGTAGGTTTTCCTTCAATTATTGTAGGTAGAAAACAAGGTACTGCCTGTAGAGGTGGAAAACCGATCATGCCAACATTGGTTGAGTTAGTAAAACCAAATACACTTTTAGCAGTTGAAAAAGTTATTCTCTTGGCTATCTCTAGTGAATTCGAATAGAGGTGTTTTATGTGCCTTGAATTGACTATTATTTTTGTCCTGTTCTTTCTGAACCCTATTGCGATAATGTCCAAGATATTCTCATTTACGTTTTTCTTGATTTCGTCCATTGTCTTGTTACCAAACAAGAATTTTTCATCATCAGTTATTTGGAATATTAGATTCGAATCAAATTTATCTTGTAAATGTTTGGTTAAAAACCAAGGCATTAGATGACCTAGGTGAACCATCCCGGATGGTCCTCTTCCAGTGTACAAATAAAACTTTTCATCCATTTCATATTTGTTTAATATCCAATCAAGATCTCTATGAGAAAAAAAGAATCTGTGCTCAAGTAATGGATGTAATTGTCCAGTAAATGATTGTATTTTCTCAAGTATTTCCTCAGTTATTTCTTGAGTTCCAAATTTTTTTATTAGCCTACCATAATCAACGGCGCCTTCCACTTTCCACGGAGTTACTTCGAAATTATCAGAATCATCTTCTAATGAATCACTCATTTATTATAGATGATTCGAGAGCTTTAAACGTTTAAAAAGTATTCCATCAATGTCTGATCCATATTTACATGACGGTATTAAATTTGCACAAGATAGAGAAAAAAATTCTTCTAACTCTTGTAAAACATGATAAATTGGATAGTGAAGAATTATGCAGCACTACGAACCTTTCAATTGATAGTGTAAGACGTGGGATTGAATGGCTAAAGTATAAGGGCTTGGTCTCTGTGTCAGTTCGAGAGGAATCATTAATACAGCAGATTTCAAAAAAATCAGAGGCTAAAATTTCAGAGGATAATAAAGATGTAATTGATCATTTGACATTACCAGAAAGAAGAATAATCGACGAAATAAAAAAAACAGGCAGAAAAGATATTACTATTAGCGAGCTTGCCCAACTAGGCCGTTTATCAAATATTGAATTTAGTGCTGGAATACAAAATGCTATTAGGAATGAATGGTTGATTAAAGGAGCAGGTAGTCTAAATTTAACAAGTAACCACAATAAACCATCACCTGAAGAAGTTCTTTTAGAAAGAATCTCAAAATTAAAAGAAATCAAACTATCCGAATTAACAGGTAAAGAATTACAAGGCTATAATCTCTTAAAAAGACGCCCAGGATATATCAAAGAAATTATAGAAAAATCTTCCGTAATTTCCCTCACAAGCGAGGGTAAAAAAATAGGTTCCATATTAAAGAACGGAGATATTAATGAAATAGGAACTCTTACCTCTGAAATGCTAAATACGGGAAAATGGAAAAATCAGACATTTTCTGAGATAGACGTTACGTCCCCTGTTCGTACTTACATCATTGGGAGAACACATCCTCTAACCGAATTGATCAATGAAATTAGAGAGATTTTTGTTTCGATGGGATTTTCTGAGATTGGAGGGTCAACAATTCAGTCTTGCTTTTGGAATTTTGATATATTATTTACTCCACAAGACCATCCTGCAAGAGATATGCAAGATACATTCTATCTATCAAACTTGACAGACGACGAAGAAGTGGATCCTATTATTAGTAATAAAGTATCAACCTTTCATAAAACGGAATGGAAATATGATTGGAATTTAGAGAAATCAAAAAAAACAGTACTCCGTACTCATACTACTCCTGTTACTATAAGGTATCTTTCAGAAAATAAGATTGAGTACGGCCGGATATTCTCAATAGGGCGAGTTTTCAGGAATGAAAAAATGTCATATAAACATTTGATGGAGTTTCATCAAATTGAAGGAATCGTGATAAGTGATTCAGTAAATATACGAGATTTGATGGGCCTACAAAAACAATTTTATTCCAAACTTGGTTTAACGAAAGTAAAATTTTGGCCAACTTATTTTCCTTACACCGAACCTTCACTGCAGTCAATGGTATACATAGATAAGCTGGGTAAGTGGGTCGAATTATTCGGAATGGGTATGTTTAGACCTGAGGTAACTCAATCTGCAGGCATATTTAATAATGTGCTTGCTTGGGGTGGCGGGCTTGAACGTATAGCTATGATTAGGTACGGATTAGACGATATTCGTGAACTCTATGATAATAAACTATCATGGTTACGGACTGAACCAATATGCCCGTTGTAGAATTTCCTCTGGAAGATATCAGTAGATTATTTCCAAATTACGATTTAAGCTATATTATGGATACACTACCCTTTATCGGCCTAGATCTAGAGTACAGAGATGACAAGTGTATTAGATTAGAATATAGTCCAAACCGTCCAGATTTTTCTACTTTTTATGGGATCGCCAGAGCATTGAGTGGATTGCTTGGAAAAGAACTAGGAATACCAAAATTTCAGGTGATTGAAAAAAAGAAAAACATGATCACCGTGGATACATCGGTATACGTTATGAGACCATTTATTGTAGGGATAGTAGCCAGAAACCATAAATTGAGTAACAAAACAATAAAGCAGATTGTTTCTATGCAAGAAGATCTACATAATGGAATAGGAAGAAGAAGATCCAAGGCTTCTATAGGATTTCATAATTTGGGAAATATTGAATTTCCATTAGACTACACCACTGCATTGGAAAATCTGAGTTTTACTCCACTTGGTTATAATTCTGCGCTGACACTGACTGAAATATTGCGCAAAACTGATACAGGGAAAAAATTTGGAGAACTTATAAACGGAGCAAATTATCCTATTATAAAGGATTCTAGGAATACGGTGATCTCCTTTCCTCCAATCATAAACGGCGAGTTTACAAGAATTGAAGAAGGCGTCGATAATCTGTTTGTTGAAGTTACGGGGACGGACAAAAAAACTGTTGACTATGTTCTAGCAAATATAATTGCGACGTTGGCTGACATTGGGTTTGAGTTGGAAAATGTAACAATAAAACAGAACAGTAACGATATTTTATCTTATGATTCAGAAATGAATATTATTTTAGAGAACATTAAATTGGAGTATATCAATAAGGTATTGGGCCTTTCTTTGACAAGCGAAGAAATTGTTGATTGTCTACATAAGTGCAGACTAGGTGCAGAAGCCAATGCATCAGGAAGTATTAATTGTATTATCCCAAGTTATAGGATTGATATATTTAGTCCGATCGATATTGTAGAGGAAGTGGCTATAGGTTATGGGATATATAATTTAGAGCCTTCTCTGCCAGAATACACGCTTTATGGTAATAAAAGTAGGCAAAATTATTTTTTTGATAAGATTCGTCAGGTAATGGTGGGGTTGGGGCTAACTGAAAATATTAACTTCATTTTAGGCAACAAGGATATTCAATACAAACGTATGAAGATAGATAAATTAGATCTCTTTACAGTGAATAACTCTAAGAGTGAAGAACATGATGTATTAAGAACATCACTACTGCCATCACTACTATATTCGTTGTCGAAAAATGTTCATGAGGAATATCCGCAAAAACTGTTTGAAATAGGAGAGGTCTTTGTACCTAGAAAAAAGAAATTTGAAAGATGGAATTTGTGCTGTATTTCTGCATTTAATGGAGTGACATATAGTGAAATAAAATCAGTACTTCAAACACTGATGGAAATCTGTTTCAAGGTTAAATTTGAAACAACTCCCTCATCAAATTCATCTTTCATAAGAGGTAGAAGTGCAGATATAATGTATAAAGAAAAGGATATAGGACAAATAGGAGAAATCTCTCCCTTACTTATAGATGGTTTCAAAATAAAAATGCCAGTTGCGGCGTTTGAACTTGATCTTACAGAATTATTACCAATTTAACGATAATATCTATTGAAATGAACTTCTGTTCCTATTTTAGTTAGTTGGACAAACTCATGGTAAATCCTGAGAATAGCTGGAGGAGAAAATCGTCTTAACTTTTATGTCCTTTGCAAAGCGCAGACAAATTCACAGTTAATTTATATCGTGATCTCCAAATAACATCATTAGTGTATATGATAAATCATCATGGGAAGTTTTTCTTTTTCAATTGAATATTCTTTTGCTTGGCCGTTCCTAGTTATGAGTTATGTTTTTAGTGCCTTTAAGGTATTCTTGCAAATTCTATATTTATCATTAAGTGAAGGTGAGAAAGCAATTGTTTTTGTGAACTTTGCCCAAGCTGATATAGAATTCTATTGTTTCTGGCAAAACATGTTTCTAGTCTTGAACAAGAATTTCAAGTGACAACTTTCTGTCCTTTAAGATTTCCGGGATCTATTTGGTTGTACTTTATTTACCACTTATTATTGAAACAGGAACTTGAAGCGAAAAGGTCTGATGACTGTGCGTTATTGCAATTTTCATGATTGGGTAAACAAACAAATCGATCTTCCGGAGCAGCCGACACGTAGCACCAATCGAACGAATTATCTGATTTAGAGGACTCGGCTTCAATTGCACCATACGAAATCATGATGATCGCTCCAATCATAGCAATAAGCAGATTAATTTTTATTGTAGGTACAGCTTTGTAGTTCATTAGCGTATTACTTGGTATTTGAAATAATTAACTCTTCAGCGAAAAATGATATGTACAATAATTCAGAATTGTGATACTACTATTTGGTTCCGTCCATTATTCCTCATTTTTTGTACGAAGCTATTATCCATTGCAGTAATTGCAGTGAGTAAGTGTCGAAAAAAGATACCAATGATAGTCACAAAAATACTAGATTACTTTTTAAAATATTAAGCTATTTGATAATATATCAATTCGTACTATTATTCCTATATGGGAGCAGAATTCCCATTATATTGATTAGGTATTATCAATTGCCTCTCGTGCCGCCTCAGTAAAATACCATTATATGCCTACTATGGATGTGATCTACTCGAGGGATTGTACGCAATCACAAGACAAGAAGTGTTTAAAATTAAGGCAGAGACAAAAAATTTATACGCGTCAAATAATTAAATTGAAGTAGCCCCGGAAGAGAGTGCGCTAGGAGATGTACATTATAGTGTATGGCTATCAATGATTAGTTGTGGGTCAGAAACGGGGTACAAATTTCTCTATTCACTAGTTATGATCCTCTTCTTTTGGCCTTGGAAAATACAAAAAAGCAAAATTGAATCTAATTTTTGATCTCATAAAAGAACTTTAAAATTAACTTTTGCGTATTGTCTGATACATTAAATTGATCCAGTACTTTTTTAGGTTTTTTAAATAGTTCTTTTCTAAACTCCGGATCTGAATGAGCCAAATGAAGTATTTTGCTCATTACTTTCGAATCATTATCTGGAGATTCCAAGTTACTTAATTAATTCTTTTTCCGTATATTTCTATTTTTAGAAAAATTGATATTGATACCTAAATATTCAAATCTACTATGGAACTTGAGCCAATATTGCTCAAAAGTCAGAAGAAATTAAGGGGTAAATTGTCTTCCAGAATAAAACCGGTAGAAGAAACCATCAAAACTATTCTTCCTGTCTCTAGTAGTATTGGAATTACAAGACTTGCAGATATTACGAATATGGATATTCTTGGAATACCAAATTTTTCCGCAGTTTTGCCAGGAACTGAAGATTATATTTGGGTGTATAACGGCAAGGGAGCTACAAGAATGGATGCAAAGGCAAGTGCTTTGATGGAGAGTATTGAAAGGTATTCTTCATTACCCTCGGGGAATCGAAAAAAGATGATTCAGGGAAGTTATAATGAACTTTCAAAAGTATCAAAGACACTACATCCTTCTAATGTAGTTGAACCAACGATTCTAGAATACGATGATGAAATGATTATGGACTTTTTGTCAGGCTATGACTTGGCAAATAATGAGTGGATACTGATCCCCGCACCGTTGGCACTTTTTAGATATTCCCCTAAACCACCTGCAATAAATCCATTTGCATATCACCATACTAATGGTCTTGCATCAGGTAACGTTTTGGAAGAGGCCATTTGTCATTCACTGTGCGAACTAATTGAAAGGGATGCTACAAGCTTGGCAGAATTGAATGCAAGCGCACTACCTTATAATTTTCTAAGAACTATGACTAAGTATCTTTCAGAAAATGGATTGCAAATAGATCCAGTTGATGGCACAGAATTTGTTGATGATGACAGTAAATACCCTGATGTTGATATTTCAAATATTGATTTTAAGCCCATCTCAAATTTGGTAAAAAAATTCAATGATGCCAAAATCCCGCTTATAATTAAGGACATCACTTCTCCAATTGGAGTACCAACATTTAATGCAAGTAGTATTGAGTGGATATCTGAAGATTACGGATATCTTGCAGAAGGTCATGGCACTCATCCAGATGCAAGAATAGCCTTACTCAGAGCAATTACAGAAGTTTCCCAAACTCGAGCTGCAAATATACAGGGTGCAAGGGACGATCTTAGAAAAATCTCTTATGGGAATAGTAACAGTAATGAAAAAAAGACATGGCAGTTTATGAAATCAAGAAATACTATCAAGTTTTTGGATATAGAATCTTTTATAAATGATGATATTTTAGACGATATTAACTTTATTCTATCAAGATTAGTTTCTAACGGATTGAATCAAATTATAGTAGTGGATCTGACAAATCCTCAAATAATGATACCTGTAGTAAGAACAATTGTGCCTGGACTAGAAACATTTAAGATAACAAAAGCAATTATTGGAAAAAGAGGGAGAGAATCCTTTAATTTATGAACGAACCAATAATATTTCTTGGACCTACATTAAGTAGGGAGAAGGCGAGTAAAATCCTAGATGCGGATTATAGGGATCCTGCAAAGAAGGGTGATTTTTTGAGATTATCCCATACCTCAGACGAAAAAAGATATATTGGATTTATAGACGGTGTCTTCCTTCATGATTACCCCCCTTCACCAATTGAAGTTTATCACCTCGCGACTAGAAAAAACATTGAACTAATAGGTGCAGCCAGCCTAGGCGCATTAAGGGCTGTTGAACTAGAAAAATTTGGAATGAAGGGGATAGGTACGATTTTTCAGTTATTTAAAAATGGTATAATCAACGCTGATGATGAAGTAGCAGTTACATTTGTTCGGGATAAAAATATTCTTCAGTCCGAGGCTATGATTGATATTAGGTTCAATTTCTTTTTGGCCTATAAATATGGAATTATTAGTAAGCAAACGAAAAAGCGATGTGTCAAGATTGCAAAAAACATTTACTTTCCATTTAGAAACTATGAAGATATAATAAGGTTGGCAGAGGAACAATTTCCGTCAATTCATGATGAACTTGAGAATTTTAGAAATTATATACTTAAGAATAGAGATAGCCTTAAAGCGCGTGATGCGATCAAACTTTTGAAATATCTCAAAATTAAATCTGGGTAACCCGTACTCTTATTCTCATATGGAAAAAAATTTTGGCTATTCTGCTGAAAGATCCCAGAAATTTGCGTCTTTAAATTCTTCTATTGGTTTACCCAATTTTTTCCACTCTTTAAAAGATCTTGAATATAGTCGAATATTCTTTACACCACCCATTCTCAGCGCATAATACGCGAGTCCTGACAGAGTTCCTACACTCCCACAATAAGTGATAACTTCATTATCCGTAGATATTCCCCTGTTTTCCATGAATCTCCTAATTTCCTGAGGTTCCCTTAATATGGAATCGCCTGTTCCTAGCATAGTGTATGGTAGATTAGTTGCACCAGGAATATGCTCGCTCAAAAAATTTAACCGCTCTCTCGAATCCACTAGAATCTTATTTTGTTCAGTTTTTGCTTTCTCTACCTCATCATAGTTTGCATATATATCAGTATTAACTTTTAGGCTATGTTTAGCCCTGGGAAAGACGTTAACTTTTTTTTCAGTCTCAAATCCATAATTTTTCCATTTGGTAAAAGTTGTTTCAAGTAAAGATGTGTTTGAGTGTCCTACGTACTGGAATGTCCACGCAACTCTTGCAGCAAGTGCACCAAATGTATCATCATATACAACTACTGATGTCTTGTCGGAGATTCCGGACTGTTCTAATAATTTGACTATTCTTTCTGGAGAATCATCTGCAAGTACTGTCGCAAGGGGAATCGATATTGCAGTTTTTATATGTTCTTTTTTATATTCATCCTCTTTCCTGACATCTACAATCCTTACTGAATTTTTTCTAATGAGAGTTCTAAGAATATCAGCATTTGTAATGATATCTTGCGATTTGCTAAGAGGGCGGCTTTTCGACAAAATGTTATCGGTTTTTTTTCTTGAATGCATATTTCAAGCTGCGCATTCTCCACGTGCTGTCTTTGCGCTAAATTTGATATCGTTACCATAATCCATATAGGCCTCTGGATCGTCACCAGGGCTTGGTAGTGAAACTGTTTGTGCCAAAGCTGATTTCATATCGTTCAAATTCTTTACTTGACCTCTACCATTCACTACACCATTAATCAACTTACTTATCCACCTTGAAAGTGACTCCTCAGCACTACGTTCTTGTTTGTATATCTCAATTATTTTCATCAGAGTAGCTATCACTCTTTTTGCCGGCACCCGCATTACTGATTTCCCAAGCATACCTTCTTCACCGTCCCTTCCCCCAAACATCATCGTATAGATTGGAGTCATGGCGCCATCTACTCTCGAAGCCCCGCCGTAAAATCCTATAGTTGCAATCTCATGTTGACCACAAGAGTTAGGACAACCGCTGATTTTAATTGTTGAGTCTCTAAGGGAATCTTCAGTATCAATCCCAAGCTCTATGAATTTCGATTGTATCTCTTTTGCTAGTCTGTGAGAATTGGTAATTGCGAGATTGCATGAAGTTGTTCCGGAACATCCTACAACAGAGGATAAAGACAGAGCGCCAGGATTTGCAAGTCCAATTTTGACGAGATCATGGTAAAATTCTGGTAAATCATTGGCTTTGACGTACCTAACTGCAAAATTTTGATTTGGAGTATTTCTTGCACAACCCTCACCTGAGTAATTGCGAATAGTCTTTGCAAGGGATCGAAGCTGATTAGATGTAATATCCCCCGCGCCTAGAGTAATAAATACTACAAAATATCCATTTTGCTTCTGCGGCACGACATTGGAATGAAGCCATCTTTTATATGGATCACTGTTAACATCCACTTTCTCATTTATTAATGGCAATTTCCTACCATTGGACAACTGTTTTATGCTAGGAATTTCCCATTCCACTTTGTATCTATTTAATGTTTCAAGGGATATGGTCATTTCTACATTTGATCGTTCCTTAATGACCAACCTCTGAAATTTTGACCATCCCATTTCATTGACAAGATATCTCATTCTATTTCTTGCCATATTTTCACGATTACCGAGTCTATCAAACAATCTCACTACAGCCATACACGTCGATACTAGTCTATCTTCGGAAGTAAATTCTTCTAACTGGTGCCCTATGAATGAGGCAGCCCCAAGACCACCACCCAAATATATCTTGAATCCATTATTTTCGTCCTTTTTCATTGGGATTAAACCGATATCTGCAATTCTAACCAGACCATGACGTGAGCAGCATGCGAAATTAATCTTAAATTTCCTTGGTAAATTTTGACATACAGGATTTCTAAGAAAGAATCGCGCAATAGCCTTAGAATATGGAGTAGAATCAAACTCTTCTTCCGAACATACACCAGCAAAATGACTACACATAACATTCCTGATCGTATTGCCACAAGCTTCTCTCGTTGTTAATCCTACATCTACCAGACCTCTCATAACCTCGCTTACATCCTCGAGTTGTACCCAATGAAGTTGAATATTTTGACGAGTTGAAACGTGGGCGGAACCAATTGAAAAAGCCTCCGATAATGCCCCAATCTTCTCCAGCTGTTCTGGTGTTATCTCGCCGCTAGGAATCTTGATTCTGACCATGCTATAATTTTGTTGAAGCCGTGAGCCGTAGGCTCCATGTTGAAGTCGAAAGCGACGAAAATCATCCTCGCTTATCTTTCCCTTTCTAAAAAGTTTTACATTTTGACCAAAAATCTCAGTTTCTTCCTCTTTTCCCCACCTTGGGTTAGTTTTCGGATAAAAATGCTTTTTATCAGGATAATTTAGAATCTCCCTTTTCAATACTAACCTATTTTCTTTTTCAAATCCATATATTTTTTATGGATGTAACTATTTTTCGCATATTAATTATAATAAAAGGGTAAATTACTCCATCGAGTATTCCTATTGGACACTGTTATACTTGTTAAAATCCTGCAAAAGAAGTTTGTAATTTGAAAAGGAATGTTTGTTCTCGAACGAAAAGCGAGTATCTTAATCTAATGGTTTTCCAATTTAATTACAATAAAACATAATGGATGGGGAGAGATTTGAACTCTCGACCACCTGTGTGTGAGACAGGTATCATAACCAGTCTAGACTACCCATCCCAAGTTTCATTGATATTTTCCCAATTAATATCTTCATAAATTTTCTCTAAGAAACTCATGATTAATCGGGATGCTCAACTACCAATTATCTACGTCCCTTCGCTAAATCCTGTCAAATATGTCTTTTGTTCTTCAGTAAGGGTATCTATACTAACATCCATTGACTCCAATTTTGCTCTTGCAATTTCTTGGTCCTGAGATCTTTCAATTTGATAAACCTGTGGAGAAAGTGATCCTTTTGATTGTATCAGTTTAATGGATGCAAGTAGCTGATTTGCAAAGCTCATATCCATTACCTCGGAAGGATGACCTTCAGCAGCTACAAGATTCACTAATCTCCCTTCCCCAATGAGATAGAGTTTATTGCCATTGCTAAGTTTGTACTCCATTGTATTCTCATTGATTTTCTTTACCGCTATTGAATTTGATTCAAGTTTCTTAATAGAAATCTCCACATTGAAATGTCCTGCATTAGCGAGAATGCTTCCATCTTTCATTTGCAAGAAATGTTCCTCTCTTATTACCTCTTTGCATCCTGTCGTAGTGATAAATAGGTCTCCTGTGACAGCGGCAGACGCCATAGGAAGAACAGAATAACCATCCAATTTTGCTTTCAGAGCTGCAATTGGATCAACTTCAGTTATTATGACATTGCCACCAAGTCCTGCAGCTCTTCTTGCAATTCCCTTTCCAACGTGTCCGTATCCAGAAACAACAACGTTCTTTCCAGAAATCAGAATGTTGGTAGCCCTAATTATCCCATCTAAGGCTGACTGACCTGTGCCGTAAATGTTATCAAAATCATGTTTTGTCTCAGCATCATTTACAGCCATTATAGGATACTTTAGCTTTCCATTCTTTTCCATAGCGCGTAATCTAATCACTCCAGTGGTGGTTTCTTCTGTTCCGCCGTAAACATCTGATAAATTTCCACTCGAGTTATGCATTTCTACAGTAAGATCGGCTCCATCATCGATTGTTACGTTAGGTTTTATTGACATTGATGAATGAATATCATTGTAATACTGATCGTTTGAAACACCTCTGCTTGCAAATATTGAAATTCCTTCATCAACGAGCGCCGCAGCGACATCGTCTTGTGTACTCAATGGATTACAACCACACCAAGATACGTCGGCCCCCAAATCGCGCAATGTGCGAATTAATACACCAGTCTCCTTCGTCACGTGTAGGCAACCGGCAATCTTTGCACCTTTTAACGGACTTTCAGCCTTTAATTTTTTTTTAAGATTAAATAATACTGGCATGTGGACTTGAGCCCAGTCGATCTTTCTCTTTCCATCTTCAGCTAAATTATGGTCTTTGATTCGGTATTTCATTCTTCTCTGTGATATACAAGAGACATATTATCCTTCACCCTTAAGGTGCTTATTTCTAGGAGTTCGTTCACAATTACATATACGTTGCAAATGATTTCAACGGTTTATCTATAAATTTGACCCTTGCATAATGATCATGCTTTCTTCTAGAAACCAACGCCAAACTAATATCATAATAAATATATGAAATCACTTATCGAGAAAATCATGGCAAGGCTTCAGATAGGGGTTATAGGGTACAATCAGGATAAATCGAATGAAATAACAAACAAAATAGCATATGAAGTTGGTACTGAGATCGCGAAAACAGGTGCTATTCTAATTTGTGGTGGGCTTGGAGGTGTCATGGAATATGCCTGTAAAGGAGCAAAAGAGCATGGAGGTTTAACGGTAGGAATTATTCCTCAAGAGGAGGTTCATTTTGCAAATAAGTTTTGTGATGTCGTAATTGCTACAGGGATTGGTTACGCCAGAGACTTTGTGGTGGCAACATCTGCAGATGGGATTATTGCTGTTGGTGGTGGCGTAGGAACATTAATTGAGCTATGTGTTGGATATATGTTAAAAAAAATATTAGTTACAATACCCACTAGTGGAGGTACTGCTAGAATTTTTGGTGGAAGATATCTTGATGATAGGAAAAGAGTGTTTATCAAAACTTCAGAAAACGCCCATTCTGCAGTCAAATTAATATCGGACTATTTTGAATTAAAGCAATAGAAACCCACAATATGTACTCATATTGGTATTAAAGTTTGATTATGCTGAAATAGACTTTACGTAAGGATCAGGAGTGTAGAATGATCCACTTTTGTCTTGCAACTGGTTTAAAGTATTTCTAATTTTATCATAACCAAATTCTCTTCCAATGTCAAAGAGGCCCTTTTTAATTCCCATCCCGAGTCTCATAGCTATTTCAACATCCTCTTTCGTGCAGACTTCATTTGAAATTAGCCATGCAGCATTATTTATCGCAACTGATAGAATCCTAATTGGATCATACTGTCTAGATTGTTCTTCAGAGAGCGAAATCCTTTCATAAGTCTTGTCGCCATATAAATAGAAACCCTCACCTGTTTTTTTACCAAATTTTCCTGAAGAATACAACTGTTCTATTTTAGGATGAGGGTTGACTACTTTCTTATCTCGCGAGTACATTTCAACAGTCGCTTTGTGTATTACATCAAGACCAGTATAATCTGCCAATTCAAATATGCCCATTGGTAGAAACATTTTGAATTTCACAGCTGAGTCTATTTGTGTCATACTATTACCGTCATCTTCTAAACAATATGCCGCCTCATGGACTAACGGTATAAAAATTCTATTTACTATAAATCCTGGAACATCCTTGTTACACAAAATAGGATCCTTTGCCAGAGATTTTACAAAATTTATTCCAAGATCAACAATTGATTTGTCAGTTCTCGCTCCAGGTATAACCTCCACTAATTTCATCAATTGAGGTGGATTAAAGAAGTGTAATCCTACAAATCTGTCGGGTCTATCAGTTAGCTGAGATATCTCACTAATTGGTAAAGTGCTTGTATTAGATGAAAATATTGTCTTTTCATGAGCAAATTGATCTACCTCAGAATAGACCTTTTTCTTCAGATTAAGATCTTCTGGAACAGCTTCAATCAGTAAGTCAGTGTTAACTAATGCCTCTTTCAAATCTACTACGGGCTTAATTCTGTAATAAATCTTGTCTGATTCTTGCTTGTTTATCTTATTTTTTTCAACTAATTTGTCTAATGACCATCTTATTTTATTCATGGCATTGTTCAAGAACCTCTCCTCTATGTCACGGAGTATTACATTATATCCATTCATTGCAGAAATCTGTGCTATACCATGACCCATTATTCCGGATCCCAAAACAGTGATATCATTTATCTTTGGCAACAGTAATATTCCCAAATTCATTATTTTTAATGTTACGATTTTGATTCTAATTAAAATTGACTGAAATTCTCGAAACCGTTTTATTGATAATTTACTTTATGAATTAAACATAGATGATACGCGCATTTGCATTTTTATTAAATCAGGATGATCCAAAGAAGTGCACTGCATTGAAAATGATCAGATTTGGCATTATTATGCCTACTAAAACCATACAACGTAACATGCTAGTCTTAAATCCCTTTGCAAATGAAGTAGTTTCCAAAAACGATAGAATTTTGATCGATTCCGTATGTGTGATTGACTGCTCATGGAATAAAGCCCATACAGTCTTAGCAAATCACAGATATTTGAGAAAAGGAATTGCTCGGAGAATCCCTTCGTTGCTGGCAGGAAATCCAGTAAACTATGCGCGACTCGGCAAATTATCCAGCGTCGAATCGCTATCTGCGTGTTATTATATACTTGGGGAGAAGAGCTTCGCTTTAAGTTTACTTGATAAATTTAAGTGGGGTCACACATTTCTAGATTTAAACCATGATGCCTTAGAGGATTACTCTGCTGCTGAAAACACAAGAGAAGTAATGAAAATTGAATCAGACTATTTCGGTAACAGAATTTTGAACAATAGTGTTCAATATTAATTATCATTGTATGCTGTTGCTTTATTATTGTGTAGTTCCTACATTTAGTATATTTCTAGGTTTCAAATATAGGTGTTACCATAAAATTTCAAATCAAAATAGCATGTCCTATTGTTTACTCGTTAGTAACCATTCCGTTATTTTGTCTAAGTTATTACTAGTTATTGTAACTTTTATAGGCCCAAGTGGTGATTCTTCATAGCGTTCTACTAGGGATATCACACCACTGTAAGCCGCTTGTTTGTTCAAATAGAACCAGGATTGATTTCCTTTTCTATTCCATTCCAGGAGTTTTCTCAATACAGCTGAAGAGGATTTTGATCTTATACCAACTCGGATATGATGTAATGAAAGAATTCCCGTACAAGTAGCTTCCAAAGATCCGGATTTTTCAGTGGGATCGCATCCATTAGCTACGTTTAGTATGCATTTCCTTACTTTTTCTGGATCTTCAGAAGGGTTAAGGACGGTTTCTACTTTAAGCTCTACATTGCAGTCGACTTGAAAATCTTTAGAGTTTACAACCAATTATTGTCACGGTGTCTTTATCTTTTTGTAACCTCTTGAATCCACTTTTGGACCGCAATAAAACTCTGTTTGCATAATTCCGATTTTGAAATATCATTATTTGAAATAGTTTCATCTGCCAACGCTATGGCGCTGCTTATTCCTACCTCCATCTCTATCTTATCTCGTTTGTCAAACTCATGCTCATTAGAAGGCACGTCTGAACGTCCTCTTTCCCTAATATGCCTATACCTTGTAAATGTTGAACCGTGGATTGCTAGCAATTTGACAGAGCCTATTCGTTTAAGAACTTGAATTTCAGCCATGCTCCTTATACCATCTACTATTACGGCGCGTAGTTGTTCATCTTGTTTTTTCATTAATTTAATTTTATTAACTACCAAATGTGCGACAGCTCCGGGTCCGTTTTTCTTTCTAAGATTTAACATCAATTTTGTAAGATTGTGACTTGTAGGTGCCAATCCATTTGTCTCTGCAGCCTCCCTAACTACATCACCCATAACCAAAAGTGCAATACCCTTATGTGATAGAAAATTCGCAACCGTGGTTTTACCTGCTCCAGGCATTCCCGTTAGAGCTACAATCAGAATATCCTTAGACATGATAAAATCAAGTGACGATGATATTTCAATAACTAATGTATTAAGTTTAGCAAATTTTTCGCTGCTAAGTGAATATCTTCAGCTTTAATTGTTTTTCTTCCGGCATGGACGCTTAAATCAACTGCCTGATTAGAGATCTTAGTAGCGATTTCTTCAAGTATCCTTCTTAATTGATCGGCAGCTTCCTCGCTAACTCTTTCTCCTCCAGATTTTTTTATGATTCTGTACATAGCAGCAAGACCCAGTTCTGGAAATTCAGGCATTTATCATCAAGTATTCGTAATTTGCCTTAAAGTTTTATGTCAATAAAATCATAGTTTAAAATAAACAATTTTACAAGTTTGTTTTAAATTCGCCCACAAAATGTATTCTCTGAATTTTTCTCTGAATCATCATTCCTATCAATCGCCGTTTGGGTGTGGTACAGTTTCACTATTGCAACTGATATTTAATTCGTTCATAATTGAATAACTTGGGCATAAAACATTTTTCTCGTCATCCAATTTTGAATCATTTTATTCAACATGATGTTCATAGACAAGTTTGTCGTAAAATCTGACTGACTTAACATTGACAAATTCTAGCAAACCATATCTTGAAAGCTCTCTCCCAAACCCACTTTGCTTGATCCCTCCAAAAGGAACCCTAGGATCAGAGGCTACCATGTTGTTAACAGTAACAATACCACATTCCATTTCCATTGATAATTTCTGTGCCTTTTCCAAATCACGTGTCCAGATACTTCCCCCAAGTCCAAAATCAGAATTATTTGCTGCGCTAATAGCCTCAACTTCATCTTCAACTAACAATATTGGGGCTACGGGGCCAAAAGTCTCTTCCTTCGACACTCTCATATTTGAATTAACATTTTTGATAACCGTTGGCTTGTAAAATGCGCCAACACTCCCTATTCTTTCACCTCCCGTTAACACCTCTCCACCTAGAGCTTTAGCGTCCTTAACCATTGAATCAATATTCTCCAGACTCTTCACACTAGAAAGTGGTCCTAAGTCCGTATCATCTGAGAGAGGATCCCCGACCCTTAATTTTTCGGTTTTTTGAACAAAAGATTCTATAAATTCACTTGCTATCTTCTTTGAAACAATGAATCTTTTTGAAGCAACACAGCTTTGACCACAATTTAAGAATCGACCTTTGATGGCTCCTGAGGCAGCTTTTTCAATATCTGCATCATCCAAAACGATGAATGGATCACTTCCTCCAAGTTCTAGCACGCATTTTTTAAGCCTTGACGTAGCACGTTTGGCTACTTTGGCCCCTATTTCAATACTTCCAGTGAAAGTAACTCCATCTATGTTTGAGTCAATCAACGTTTCTGCAATTTTTGAATTTCCGATGACAGTATTGAATAAGCCATCAGGAGCACCGCTTTTCAGTATTGATTTCTCTATCTCTATGCCACACTGCATTGTTGCACTAGCCGGTTTCAAAACAATTGAATTTCCAGCCATTAATGAAGGTGCAGCAAATCGTAAAGCCTGCCAGTACGGAAAATTCCAGGGCATGATGCTCGCAATTACACCTAATGGTTGAAAGGTTATCATTGTCTTATTGGCATCACTGTTGAGGGATTCATTATTGAGTAGTATATCACCATTATATGAGTAAAATTCAACAGCCCAAGCACACTTTTCTATCTCTGAACGTGATTCCTTGATAGGTTTTCCCATTTCTTGCGAGGCGATTTTAGCAAGGCGTTCCTTATCTTTCCGTAGCTGCTCTGCCAATTGAAGTAATATTATCGATCTTTTGCGAATGTCGCGCTTCCATTCTCTGAATACCTCTCTTGATCTGTTGACTATTTTTGCAACTTCATCATTTGTCATGTTTCGATATTCAGATATGATCTCCTCATTAGCGGGATTGATAGTTACAACATTATTATTCATTATCACATCGTTAGTATTGAAAGGAGCAATTAATATTCATATGCACCACGAAAGGTAATTGTATAAATCCACAATTAGCATCTTCTAATAAATCAGGTTATTGAATTATCAAGCGCCCTGTTGTAATAACTAATTTTTCACAAAATTTAGGTAAAGTACCTGTATGTTACTAGGTATGGTATTAATATAAAATACAATATTGGGTCAGATTGAGATTAAAACATTAGACCCATCTGTCGGTGGTTTATACCAAAAATATTGAAAAATTATAAATTTCTACCAATTGAGTATTGTTTTATGAACATCGGAATAATTGGAAATGGATTAATGGGATCCGCCATCGCTCATAGATTGTTAGAAAGAGGATTTCAGGTTTATCTGTATAATCGAACTAAAAAAAAATCAAATGTATTAGTAAATAGAGGTGCAATCAGACTCGTACATCCCTCAACAATGGGTAGAAAATGTAATTTTGTAATTATCAGTGTCACAGATGGTAATGCAGTAAAGGAAGTTTTATTTGGTGACAACGGATTGGTTAACTGCCATAACCAACAACTGACTGTTATCGACACCAGTACAATATTGCCAGAAGATTCAATCCATTGCGCAAAACTTATGAAAAAAAAAGGATATGAGATTATTCAGGCTCCGATAATGGGAGGACCGGACGCAACAATGAAGGGTGATGTGATAACTATAGTATCTGGCAATAGAAAAATATCTCAAAAATGTAGAAAGATTCTGACCAAATTTAGCAAGAAAATATATTATGTAGGTAATCATGATGGTGTTGCCAACTACATAAAGCTTGGACTAAATCTTAACATCGCTTTAATTGCGATTTCATTGTCGGAAGCAATAGTGTTTGTGAAGAAATCAAACACAGATCCATCAATTTTCCTGGAAATTCTGAATTCGACTTATTTTAAGACTGGTCTCAGTGAAATAAAGGGCCCAAAGATGATAAAAGATAATTTTACGCCAAAATTCTATCTGAAAAATATGCTCAAGGATATACAACTGCTTAATCAGTGTGCAAAAAATAATGGAGTCAGTCTTACGTTTTCATCATTGGCCGAACAATATTACCAAATAGCTTCAAACAGAGGTTACTCAGAATTAGACTATACTGCAATATTGAAATTATTCGGAGAATTTAACAACCTGGTTTCCTATCGTTAGGCATAATATTAAGAAA
>DATEFQ010000111.1:0-6023 GCA_035280585.1 Nitrososphaeraceae archaeon | reverse complement strand
AAAATAAAAAGAAATTTCTATCGACTTGGACCGTAACTGACTCGCTTCGCAGTAACAATACTTAACTGAATTGATAATCTCTTGTCTGATACTTTCATGCTTGATAGTCTCTTAAATTATCTATGGCAGCATTTTGAAGTGTTTGCATAGTTTGCATTTAACCTTGAAATTTCTATTGCATTGTCTCTTGTGTGTTTTACAATTGTTCTCCACGCTTCTATGCTATCAAACATGAAGTTGTTGGCCAATCTGGTTGCGGTTATTGAGCTATCTGTCATGTTACTTACTGCCCTTGTATAATTTTCTGTAGCCCTCTTTGGTGTCTAATATGACCAGTATACGTTTTGCATATTCTCAATGTATGGTATCCACAGGGATTGCATCGAATTGATGACCTGTTTTTGTGATTCTAGAAAATTATCTGCAATATCCTTTGTGACTTCAATAGCTTCTTGTTGATATTCGGTTACGGCTTTTGTATATTGTGGAACCTCCTTCTTTGCTTCCTCTGTTGTCTTGTTTACTGAGGATTTAGTCTCGTCTAAAGTGGTGTTAATGATTTCTGTTACTCTATCTTTTTCTTTTTTTGAAGACATGTACATTTTTTTTGTACAAAATATTATTTATGACTTAGATAAAGAGACATGTTCGCGTTTTCGTGCCCCAAATACTCTAAATTGGTAACAACAAGGAATTCAGAATCTATATAAAACTTACAATGGTTAGCAACTGGTGGGTTTAACACCCAGGCCGTTTGATGAACAAGACACAACCGAGCCCCACCAGTTGTTGTTGAAGCGTTGTACCATTGGGCTCAATAAATTATAAAAGAGTTCAAGCCTAACGGGAAGACGGTTTGGGTCAATAATCTTTCTTACTTTCGATACGGATGACTCAACTGATGAAATGTAAGGAAAAATATGGAAGATTCAAATCAAATAGCCTGAAACCCTTGGAAATCTTCTATTAACTATATACACTACCGGAGCCAATGTATGTCGATGAATATATTTCCTCCTCCAGACCAAATACTAAACCCCTATCCATTTTATACGCAGATGAGAAAATCAAATCCCATTGTGTATGATGATAAAAATAAAGTTTGGGGGATTTTTCGCTACGACGATATCCAAACCGTCCTAGCGAATTACAGACATTTTTCTTCAGATTTTCAAAAATTAATCAATCTTGAACAGGCACAAATGAACCAACATGTACAAAATAAGAAAGAACAAGAACGTGAATCTGTGAGACCCAGTATTCTTACTTCTGATCCTCCCTATCACAATAAGTTAAGGAGTGTAATATCCTCTGCCTTTACTTCAACGACAATTGGGAGATTAAGACCCCGGATTGAAGAGATAACCCATGACATGATAGACGATATTATTGAGACGGGTTCTATGGACCTCATCAACGATTTGGCTTATCCATTACCCGTTACAGTAATTGCAGAGTTGCTAGGAATCCCATCAGACGATCAGGATGACTTTAAGAGATGGGCTGACGAATTAATTGGATCTACTACTTCTAGTAACAGTAACCTACCAATTGATAAAAGGTCAGAACAGATATTCAAGAGAGTTCAAACGGAAATGGATTCTTATTTTATTAATATAATTGAAAAAAGAAAAGTAGACAAAGTCCCCCGTAATGATCTAATAAGCAATTTACTTAAAGCAGAAATGGACGGCAATAAGCTTACTGAAGATGAAATACTTGCGTTTTGTTCCCTATTACTTTTGGCTGGTCATGTGACGACTGTAAACTTGATAGGCAATATGGTACGTTCCCTAATTGATAATCCAGAGCAGCTAGAGAAACTATTAGTTCACTACCATGGCCACACTATCAGCAAAGACAATCCAAATGATTATCCTTTAATTACATCTGCAATAGAAGAAACTCTTAGATACAGGTCTCCTGTTCAAGCTTTGATTCGTTTCGCAACAGATGATATAGTTATTGGTGAACAGAAAATAAAACGGGGACAAAGATTGATAACTTGGATTGGATCAGCAAATCGTGATGAATCCATTTTTGATGATGCTGAAAAATTTTATATTAATCGTTCCTTTAGTAAGAATGCACACTTAGCCTTCGGTCACGGAATTCACTACTGCTTGGGCTCGGCCCTTGCAAGTTTGGAGGCTCAAGTGGTTCTAAGAATAATACTGGATAGATTAAAGAATATAAAATACCCTGAAGATTTCAAAGAAGATTCATTGAGACCACTATATGGGACTTTTTTTCAAGGAGTCAAGAGCTTACCCTTAACATTTAAACCTGCTAAAATGAGAATTAGGCCGAAATGAATTGAGTGATTATCTTTTAGAAACAGTAAATGGGTTTGGAATCATAGTCGAGTGAAATAGGGTATGGAGAACATAAGTAACACATTATATTCAATAATTGATGAAATTGGTAAGGAAAAAATTCAGAGCGATATTACTTTAAAGATAGAGCTTTCAAAACATTATATCCAAATCATCTTCGATCGATTTAACAGGTTGGTAGCTAATGCAAGTGATGAGAGCATTGGATCTCTTTGTGAAGCTCTACTGCATTTCATGCTAACTGCGTGTACAATGCCTTCTGCTAGAAAAGTTACTATCGATAATATCGATATAGATATAGTAATCCCTAATATACCCACGCTAAGTAATTCTCCTGACAAGGCAATTGTAATACAAATACCGAAAGATGTCAGGAACCTAACGAAGCAAATACATGAGAATCTTACAACGTTTCAACCGAATATCAAGAATTTATGGATAGTTACTAAGGAACCGGTTCTAGGAAATTACTTAAATTACTCCGTCGAATTAGAAAACAATAGAAAAACTGTATCACCATGGCAATTACGCAGCTTTTATGATATTATATTAGATATTGATACATTTTTACAACAAACAAAAGATAGGACCTTTAGGTTCTTCCACTAACAAGGCATATCTCTCAAAATACTTTTGTTCCAATAACTTCTCTTGCGATTCAAAAAAAATATTTGAATTTTCTCTAGGTATCATATAGCAACATAAAGACAAACTGTTGTTCGGTATTATCATTGTAATTTGAGAGAATCTTAAAGTATCTATTGTCTTCAATAACTGTGTGATTAAGCAAGATACCGTACCGAAACCAGTTGTAATATTTCCAACTAAAAATGAAGAAGATACCATTGAACATGTCATAAATACTGCAAAAAAAAGCCGACACCATCCAGATGTTATAGTAGTTGACGCATATTCGTCCGATAAAACAGTTAGCATTGCTCTGGAAAATGGTGCAAAGGTACTTCAACAGGAAAATAGAATGTTCCCTGCAAAAGGAATCGCAATGAAAAAGGGAATTAAGGAAGCAATCAGCTATAATGCAAACATAGTTCTATTTCTTGATGCAGATATAAAAAATCTAACCACAGAGTGGATCGATAAACTAGTAGAAGGCTGTATTAATTGTGACATGGTAAGAGGATACTACCAAAGACACAGCAGGGATGCTCCAGTAACAAAACTCATAGCAAGACCGATGATACAAGTTTTTTTTCCTGAGCTTTCACATATTGAACAACCTTTAAGCGGTGAGGTATGCGCAAGAATTGAGGTATGGAAAAGATTATTGGATCAAAATCCTCCTGATGGATGGGGAATAGATGTGTGGTTTTTGATTGAGGCTGCAATGGCAGGATATCATATTAAGGAAATTTACCTTGGTATTAAAGAGCACACATCTTTTGATGACTATCGAGAAGATGTTGGAAAATTATCCAAAATGGCAGAACAAGTGGAATTTGCAATAATAAAGGAAGCCATCAAGTATCAGAGAATAGGGTTACATAAAGACGTTAAAACGTAACTGCAGTCTGGAAACGCAGGTGAGTTATCAAATTTCCAACTAAGTTAGTCTTTCGTTAGGAACAAATTCCAAGCTAATTCCATTCATACGGTTATCCTTATCCAAGTTCCGATTAGGATGAATTTGCTGGCGTGTAATCGGACTGATCCTGCCTCCCCCTGTTATCCAAAATTGTTGCATCTTGAAATCATTCAGTTATTTTTTCAGTTCAGTTAAAACATTGAAAACCATGTTTGGCTTGGACTCAATAATTCTAGCTTTCCTGATTGCAGTTTTTCCTTTTTTCCATTCCTATACAATTCATCATCGATTATTCTATGTAAGATAAAGGTCTATTGTAAGTCAAAAATTACTTTGTTTTAATGGATTATTTAAATAAAATTCAAAATACATATTAATAATCATGTCCTATTACTTGTATGGCTTACCGCAGTAGGGAAGAGATTTTTGCATCAATACTTGGTACTGCTGGATCGGGAGCAGGAGTCACACGCTCTAAAATAATGTTTGGGTCTTACCTTACATATGCTCAGGTTGTCGAGTACTCAAAGATTTTAATTGAACGTGGATTACTTGAATACGACCCTCTCGATAGGACGTTTAGAACAACCCCAAGCGGATTTACGTTTATACATTTACAAAACGAAATAAACCAAATGATAAAGATTTAGGGTTAAGTTGAGGGAAAGCGTGCCATACAGTAATACTAGGCGCTTCCTTTTTCTCTAGTATAGTGTTTTAAATGCGAGCTTTTTAACAGAAAAAACAGGTTATGATAACAATGCTAATCTTAATGCTTGACTAATTTTTCATCGTTGAATGTGGGTATAGTATCTTATCTTGTCAGAAAATCCAACAGGGAAAATATCATCGTGGACGCCACCTATATTTTTGAATGGATCTTCTGCGAGTGCGTTCGCTACACTTGCACCAAATACCGCTCCAATCAATAGAACAATTGAAGTTATAACTAAGGTGCTCAAACCTAATATCATTAGTTTTTACACATCACTTCGGTTTATATGACATTGGTTGGAAAAATCCTAATTTGCTTATGGATATTAATTCTGTATTATTTTCCATTAAAATGGAACTGGAAAGCGTTAAGTATCTCAAAAACCCCACTCGTTCCTCCATGGTCATAAAGCAGTAGATAATTTGGCATATACAAAATTGGTTAAACTTTGAATTTAATCTTTAGAAAAGTATGGGATGTTCCGCCGGGGCTAATGCACAACCGACTCTATTTTCTCATCATCCACATACTTTAAGCACGGACACGCATCGGACAATGAAATATGATTTACACATCGTCTTTGATGATGCATGTCCATCCAATGCCACTTTATATCATGGCCACAAATACACGTTGACATATTTCTTTCTCACTTAATACAATAGCTTCCGAGACTTATCTAATTATCGGAACTTAATTAATTTATTAGTCCTAAAGGAAAGTTTGTGATTCCCAATAGTGGGCCAACAAAGATTGAAACTAATGGCAAATTTGGAATTTGATTTTTTAGGTTTCTAATAAATGATATAGTTCAAGTTAAACTCTTATACAGCAACTGAAATTAAAACAAATATGTCATATGATCCTAAAAATCTATTGAGCAAGTTTTTGCGTTTAAATAGATTAAATTCCTCAATAAATTACGGTCCAGCAGTTACCCGCCCTTTCGATATTTATCCCCCAATCCTGTCTCGAAGCAATAGAAATAGATTTCCTTTAGAAAATATGATTAATAAAATTCAAGATGTCCCAGACACTTCAGTGATGGGAACTGAATTATTGAAAGATCTAGTTATTCATCAAGAAGAGTTTCTTAAAAGAATAAGAAAACATCCTTCTAACCCTGATGACGAAAACTTCACGATGTGAATTAGAAAAATACTACATTTCTATATTTTGTTTCTATTTTCGGGGACTCAGTTTCACTAATTATTCTCAGCATTTGTCTACATCACCTTAAGACAGATTTAATATCAATATTCATTATTCTGAACTATCGATACTAACTTGTAAAGCATCATTATCTAGTTAAGGTGTAGATTTAATTTAGATTTTATCTTATGCCAGTTCGGTCATTTCATGCAACATCGATTTATTCGATGAATTCCTTACAGAAGTTTGAATTATTTTTGCGGTTTCATAATCACAT
>DATEFQ010000110.1:0-11680 GCA_035280585.1 Nitrososphaeraceae archaeon | reverse complement strand
CAGTTGAAGTGATGACTTGATCTGTGTCTTTCATTGTAATAACATTCAAACTTGGAATTGGAAAATCTACTGGAAGAGCTTCTGATGGAAGAGCAGTATAAAATTTAAATGGCTTCGGTTTATTATCCCAATCTAGGTAATGGCTAGATGACCTAATACTAACTTCAGAGTGTTTCGTTTCCTGGTGATATTCTAGAGCATATTTGATATTTTTATTCAAATGGTTCTACCGTAGATAGAAACATTCGTCTTATAATAATTAATCTCGTTTTTTAGGATTATGAGGAGCAGTTAAAGTGACTGGTAGGGTAATTAAAAAAAATCTGATTTTTGATTCAAACCTTTTACTATGCCCAATATCAACAGATTATAAAATCACAACAAAATTTAAATAGTTTACAGGAACACTGATTTTATGACTCTCTCAATAAATTGTAAGGACGCAGGCGATCCAGTATGTACTCATACAATGTACGGAGAAACTGAAGAAGAACTACTTCAGAATGTTAAAGAACATGGAATTAAGGTCCATGGTTACACGGAAGAGACATGGAACGAAGAAGTTTCTAAAAATTTAGAACATTTTAGAAAGCTTATAAAGAAAAACTAGATTGTCTCATAACTGATAAAACAAAGGCGTACCTACATTTTATCATAAGATTTTTCATCCATAGGGATCAATAGTTCTGTCACCTAAAGCTAAACTAACTAAATCTACAATATTGCCAACTATTGCTTATATCCTTGTTTAGTAAAATTTTAGCACTTGTTGTGTTTTTAGCTTGATGAATTAGTTAGCATATTTTACTTATTTATTTAAAATAAATTATCATGGACCGAAAGAATTAATATTGGTAAAGTACTGAAATGAAAGCTAAAATGTCTGAAGAGGGAATCACCACTCAGGTACTTCAAGAAAGTATTGGAAAGATCGTGCTGGTTAAACTAAAAGGAAGAAGATCAGTGAGAGGAAAAATTAAAGGTTTTGACAAACAGATGAATATAGTGATAACCGAAGCTATAGAAATGATTGAACAGCCAAATAATAATCACAATCCTGAAAAAGCTCAATATCAAGAATCACAAGTAGGCGATGCATTAATACGCGGTGATAATGTAATAACGATTGCCGTTTTGTAGAACATCTAGTGAAAGCATACTGATTATATTCAATGCTCTGCTATTACAAAAAAAATCAAGTTGAATAAATCAGTTTAATTGTTTATTCTTTTTTAACTATTTAGTAACATACAACTTTTTTCAATCGCAAATATAATGTTAATTAAAAATTTTGATTGCCTCACTGAATTCTGAATTATTCAGAGGTGCCACTTTGGCAAGTTCTATATTTTCTTTCACATGGTTGAGCTTCTTCTGTCCAAGTAATGGAGCAATTACGTTTGGAGTGGATCTGGTTAGTTGTACTATTTTCAGTAATTGATTCTCAATCCCTAAGTAATCTGGAATCTTGGCATCAAATAATTTTGCTTGTAATAACGGTACACTTGTAAAAACTCCAATGTTTAATCTATTACAAGCTTCCAAGATGGTGAGATCATTATCCGAGCCTACAGTTTGGTTCTTAAGCAAATAAGCTTCTCTATATGCCAGATTATATGGAAGTTGGATAAAACGAAAGCCATGATCCTTTCCACCTACATCTTCCGCTATTTTTACCATATCCTCTAGAGATAGATAGCCTTCTTCACTTCTAGGCAATCTAAAGCAGGTCCATGTTGCCATTCCATAATATCTTATCTTGTTCTGCGACCGATACTCTTCATAAACTTGAAAAACCCTTCGTATCTTTTCATTAAATTCGCTTCTACTTATATCTTGAAACCAGCTCTCATAAGCATTATGAATGTAAACAAGATCGATGGTATCAAGTTGCATATTTGTCAATGATTTATCTATACATTTTTGAATATAATTTGGATTTAATACATTATAACCGGAGCTTATGTCTTTGGAGTCTATTATTCCTTGTGAAATAAACATCTTTTGCATATATTCAAGCACATCAATTCTTGGATAATCTCCATCATTAGTAATGTATCCATTTTTTGTTGATATAAAAATCTGATCTCGTGAAATAATCTTATCTTGTATCAACTTTTTGATTGCGTGCCCAATATTTTTTTCTGATTTCATAGAGCGATAATTTATAGCAGTATCAATTACATTCATTGCACCAGACTTTAAAGACTGATAAATCGCGTTCTCTAAATCCTCATCATCTTCTAGTGTGAGCTGACCTAGGTAGGTTCCTATTCCTAAACTTGAAAAATTGAGGTTATTAAATGAGCGAAAGTGTGAATTTGCGATACCATTTTTAATCGCGTTCTCCATAAATTTTCTCGTACCCTCAGAAGTAGCATATCCAGCTACGGCTCGATATTCACTAACCAATGATAGGACGTAATGATATCCATTTTATATTTCATATGACTGATTCAATCATTACCTATCGCAAGAAATTATGTGAAATTTAATAGATAAATTGTAATTATAATACGAACTATTCGATGTAAATTTGCAATTTCATTTTGGGGGTTTATTTATTGGAGTAAATAACATTATATCTTAGTTTTGTACTAATTTCATGACAATGTCCAATACAAGCAAAGATTTTTTTGAGCAGATTTCAAGGGAAATTTTAGAAATAAACTCATCCTTGAGATGGATCGCTATAGCTGACTCTGACGGCCGCTTACTTAATGTCACGAGGAGAGAGGGTCTTGCTCCATTAATGACTCGTGAAGAAAATCAGGAATATACATCGAATGCAATAACCCGACATAAGTCAAGGGTGAAATTTGAAGACAAGTTAGGCAAGCTGGTATATTCCTTAGGAAAGTATGAAAAATTGGTAAGAATTGTTACTCCTATAAATAACAAGTATTATGTATTACTCACAATGGATGTTGGAGAAACCCATATTGACTCTATTATGAGAGAGCAGATTATTCCAAAAATAATGGATAATATTCGTCATTTTGAATAATACTTTAGGCTAGCCGAAACTAGACTAGGTTTTTAAAAAATATTGGTATACAGTTTTAATCTTAACAATTTTTTAATTTCAGTTGCACTAGTCTTTTGAATACAAGCTTTATTGAATTATAAGGTTTTAAGGAGTATCCAACATATTGCGTGTATGTCCATTGAAGATCAAATTGATAGCGCTAAGAAGATAATTGATTCAGAAATCACCAACGTTACTTCGAATTCCCTTTTAATAAAATCTGGTGGATGTGCATCCTGTCACATATTGTTTAAGCTAATAGAATCTCTTTCTTTAAATGAATCTGATGCTACAGACCTATTATCCGAAGTTTTATATCAAGATGCACAATTAAATGAAAGATTTATTGAAATGGTGGAAAAGATACACATGAAAGACAGACTCATGGGAGTTCAGTTCTCAATTAAAAGTAGGGAAGCAAAGAACAGATTTATTGATGCAAATATCAAAAATGTTATATCTGAATTATCCGCCGATATCAAAAACTATGGAAAGGAATTAGTGTTAAGGAAATTATTGTTGTCATTCATCTCAGTCCAATTAGCACAAAATATAGGTGTAGATCATCATGCCGCAACTGAAGAACTCTACTATTATATGAAAAAAAATACGGATACCAACACAGTTCTGCATGAATTTCTCCGAAATATCTAAAATAATCACTTGGTAATTATTCATGAGTTAAATTCAGTATATTGGATATGAGGAAAAACTATCACAAAATCAAAAATATAATAAATAGTCTCTATTTTCTCAATCTATGGATTATTCAAAGCTTTGTGAGTCGGTTTTCGACCTGAACAGCGATATTCGTTACGTGGCGGTCATTGATGATACAGGAACACCTATAGCTGGAGGGATGAGGGGAGGCATAGATTCTATTATGGATGAAAACAATGAGGAATTGTACCTTACACATACGGCTTTACGTAAATCTATGAGGGAAAGATTTAACAATTCTATGGGGGGTTCAAGATTTGCTTACGTAGAAAGAGAGAAGATATCAATACTTACATTTTACATGAATAAGTATGTATTACTTGTGACGATGGAACCAAGCGTCAATTCCCATACTTCAATTGACATTGCTGAAGATATATTGGATATGTTAAATGGAAAAAAACAATGATCACTTTTGTTGACAGCGATAAATGTTTAGTTTTATGACGTTTATTAATAAAATCATCAGAAATTATTAGTTGTTTAATCTAGATACAAGCTTTACCATAATAATATTCCTACTTGATCTATTCGGAACCGCGGTTTTTGCTGTAACGGGAGCGCTTAGGGCGATAGAACACAAGTACGATATTGTAGGGGTTATAATCCTTGGCACAGTAACAGGAATTGTTGGAGGTGTAATGAGAGATATAATCCTGGGAATCTTCCCGCCACATAATTTTTCGGATACTGTTCACATAGTTTTGACCACAATTACTTCTATTATCATATTTTTGCTCTATCACAGAATAAAAAAATATGATAATATGTTCAATATTTTCGACGCTGTCGGCCTGGGAGTGTTTACTTTTACAGGAGCTTCAATAGCGTACTCACTATATAGTACAAATATAGTCTTAATCATAATTTCAAGTTTGTTGACGGCGTTTGGGGGTGGAATTTTGAGAGATGTCTTTGTAAGAGAACCACCAATTGTTTTCACCAAAGAGGTTTACGCAGTAGCAAGTTTTATAGGAGTCGTTATATTCCTAGTAATGGTAAATCTAAAAATACAGTTTGAATATACAGCAATTGTCGTAATTTTCGTGACAACAGGCATTAGGTTGATATCCATCAAGCTACACTGGAATGTTCCTAAAGTAAAGACATAAGTTAATTTCAGGCATCAGGAAAAGTCAGATACAATTGTGTTCATTTTGCAAAAAACAAATAGTATCGATTTTTTGAAAGACCAAATAAACTATATTTTGATCAAAATCTTACCCAATTGCTTTCCACTTTCCAATCTATCATGAGCATCCTTTACTTCATTCAATGTGTATACAGAATCAATTTTTGGCAAGATCCTTTTCTCATTGATAAATTCAATTAATTCTGACAACTCTAATTTTGATCCAATCAAAATACCATATAACTGAATTTGCTTGGAATAAAATGTTCTAATGTTAAAATTTGCGAGATTTCCTGTAGTTGTACCACACAATGCAATTTTTCCATTTTTTCGAACAGAGTTAATACTTGTCATTAAAGTTTTCTGACCTGCATTATCCACCACCGCATCAACCCCTGAACCATGAGTTATTCTTTCTACTTCTAGTGATATTTCTTTCTTATTTCTATTTATCACATAAGTGGAGCCAAGACTATATACAAAGTCCAATTTAGAATCGTCGGATATGGTGCTTATAATTTTAATACCGAGTGCTTTTGCAATTTGAATCATAGCCATTCCCAGACCACCTGAAGCCCCGTACACTAAAACAGTATCATCCTTCTTGAGTTGTAGTTTTTTAATAATATTCCAGGAAGTTAAATATGATATTGAGAGTGTAGCAGCTTGCTCGTCACTTATCTCGTCAGGTATAGTTATGACATTTGTCTTGGGTACACTTAGATATTCAGCATACCCGCCATTGTAATTGCTCAAACCACCAATTATTGAAAAATCGTTGCATAAGGTTTCGTTTTGATCCTTGCAGTAATTACAGTTATTACAGCTAATTCCAGGATATATCAGAACCCTCGACCCTTTGGGAAATGTTGAATAATCTTCTTGTAGTGTACCAACAATATCACTACCACAAATATGTGGAAACATAATAGAAATACCTGGAACTCCCATTCTTGTCCAAATATCAAGATGATTTAGACCACAATATTTCACCCCAATCAAAATCTCGGATGAACTTGGTACTGGAGTGGAAAAATTATCTACATACTTTAATACATCCGAATTACCATGACTATATATGGGAACAGCTTGCATAAGACTATCAGTAGTAAGATTAAACTTGAATATTATGCATTTCTTTGAGATCGTCCTTAAATTGATATAATTCGTCTGGAATCTCAGCTTTTATGGGATCACGCAGTGAATATCGCTTACCATTTTCATCTGTTGATTCTCGCTTTTTAGTCCATATTAATGAATTAAAATCAATTATGGATTTTGTAAATTTACACATATCTCTATAATCATTATCTTGGAATGGAAACTTTTGTATATGAATACTATCTTTAGAATAAATTGTAGTCCATAGCTTATCTGTGATAAATGGGCATATAGGTGCTAATAGTAACAATATTACTGAAAAACATTTATGGAGAGTATATAATGCAGAATATCTATTATCCGGCACTTTATCGTTGTAAGCTCGTGATTTTACCAATTCAAGGTAATGAGAAGCGAAAATATTCCAGGTAAACTCTCTTATTTGTGAAGCGGGAATAAAGAAATTATACTCTTTGTAGCCTCTGACGCATTCATTTACTAAATTTGATAATTCTCCCAAAATCCATCTATCGGAGAATAATAAATTAGATTCATAAGATGAAACTATTTCGAAAGAGGATACAAATCTCCCAATATTCCATAATTTGGTTAAAAATTTTTGAGCTTCTACTATCTTTTGTTCTGAACATCTAAAGTCCTGTCCATGATTGGCTTCTATTGCTGACCAGAATCTAAAAGTATCAGCTCCATGTCTATTTATTATGGGAAAAGGATCGATTACATTCCCCTTGCTCTTACTCATTTTTTCGCCAGATTCATCAACCCCAAATCCCATAACCCATACTTCACTCCATGCTAGTTTGTCTGTTAATTGATAACATCGTAACATTGTATAATACAACCATGTTCTGACAATGTCTTTTGCTTGTGGTCTTATTTGAGTTGGAAACGTATTTAAGAAAAAGTCATTATCTTTACTATATTTGGTAACAAATAGAGGTGATATACTAGAATCCATCCACGTATCAAAGGTTCTATCGTCGCCGGTAAATTTGTTCTGTCCACATTTAGAACATTTATCAAAAGGCGCGCTATCTTTCCAGGGTTTATAATATTTTCCAGGTTCAGGCAGTAGTGGTTCTCCACAATTATTACAATACCAAATCGGAATTTCTGTACCATAGAATCTCCTTCTTGATATAGGCCAATCTATAGCAACTGAATCCAGCCAATTCAATAATATCTGTCTGTGAGATTCTGGATAAAAAGTGAGAGAGGAGGAAAACTCTCTAAGTTTGGGAAGAAAAATAAGTTGTTTTATATAGTAATCTTGCATTGGGATTATCTCTACTGGAGATTTACTTCTTTCGCAGATTGGAATTCTATGAAGGATTGACTCTTCTTTTACAGTATATCCGTCATTTTTTAAATCCTCGATAATTTTCTTTCTTGCATTATCAATGGTTAATGTAGAGTAATTACCTCCACTTTCACTTATCCTGCCATGTTGGTCTATGGCAATAATTTCTTTTAACCCCAATTCTCTAAATACCTGTACATCGTTGAGATCTCCGTAACTACAAACCATTACCACTCCCGAACCAAAATCTGACTTTGCTGAATGATGTGGCAAGATCTTTACTACTCTACCGAACAAAGGTAAGGTGACCTCCTTATTGTGTAGTCTCTGGTATCTAGTATCGTCAGGATTCACTATAACGCATTGGCATGCAAATATTAATTCAGGCCGAGTAGTAGCAACAATCAGATCCTCGTTCTCATTTTTTAATCTAAACTTCAAATAGACAAGAATAGTCTTTCTTTCTTCATAGATTAGTTCTGCATCTGCGATTGTAGTTCCGCAGCTCGGACAATAATTATTCGGTCGATTAGCAGAGTAAATCAACCCCCTTTTCCATAAATTAATAAATGTACTTTGAGTTAATGTGCGATATTCATAAGAATCAGTCCTATAATACTCGTCAAAATTAGCACTGAGACCGATACTTTTCATAATTTGGATCATCTCTTTCTCTAAATCATCAAGTGACAATCTACAAAGGTTAAGAAATTCTTCCCTGTCTGTCTGTCGCATCTTGATTTTGTGTTTTTTCTCAGTGTAAATTTCTACTGGAAGTCCATTCCTATCTATACCTATAGGAAAATATACATTTTTTCCAAACATTCTGGCCGTGCGTGCTATCATGTCAATTTGCGCATAGTGTGCTGCTGCTCCTATATGCCAAGGTCGCCCTGATGGATAAGGAGGAGGGGTATCTATTACATAATTATTCCTACCAGAAACTTTGAATTCATAGATTCTATCCTGATTCCATTTTTTCAGAATAGCATTTTCAATATCAGAATTCCACACCTTTTCATTTATTTTTTGTTGCATGTTTATGTTAGAACTAATCCACTAGAAGGCTTGTATTTAAGTTCACGCTTTAAAAGACTTTAGATTGATGGAAATAACGTCTATTAACATTTTTAATATAAACTCACTTCATAATTGATTACCATTAGTATGTTTTCGATACTCACTTAATCTTAGCCAGAATATGTGCACCCTTATTTACCCCTTCATAAATATAAACGCCCAAAGCTTCTATATTTGGAGGCATTTTTGAGGACAAGAGCTTTATGATTATAGATGAAAGATTCTCGACAGTTGCCTCTCCAGACAATAGGAATGTTGTATCCTTTGGAAGCTGTAGATTGAAAAATCCACGCGGACCATCAAATGATACGTAATAGTGAATATTGTCTTCTTTGTATAGATATTTCTTATTGATAAAGAACTTGTGATCTAGTGTTGAAAGAGTATCTTTGATAATTCTTTTTGCATCGCCAAAATCAATAACCAGATTATTTACCATTTTTCCAATGATCTCCACCATAATAGTGGAGGTGTGACCATGTAGTATCGAACACTTTTCTACTAAGGGTAAAATATGAGCGTAGTCAAACGCAAGTGATGAATCCTCCAAAAATATGGAACCTACTTGACCCCTGTCAGAATCGACTAATGAAATTGTTTCAAAATCACTTGATTTGACACCAAACTTTGATTTACCAATACCAATGATATCAAGATCAGGATTATTTTTTTTTATTTCATTCAATTTATCAAGTTCTATATCAGAATCTAAAATTTCTATGTATTTGTCATCAACCTTAAAATCAACACTTACATCCTGACCGTTCTTTAGCTTAATTTTAAAATCATATTGGTAATCTTTTTCAAGGAATGAAAGTAATCTTGAGAAAGATAATTCTGTCTTACTCCTCAACAAATTTCCATTTTTGTCAATATATTTGAGATCTTCATCCAGAATTATTTTCTTCATTGTTTTATTTCAATGAATCCAGATATATACAAGTTGCTTTTTATGAATTCAAAATTCCAAAACTTTCAATGAAAAAATCAAGTTTTACGATATTTAATCAAATCTTGCTAAAACATTTTAATGACAATCCTGATTTTAGTTAGAATGCAGTGTACAATTTAGACCTAATCAATGCAATATTTGCAACAGTATCAGAAAATCTAAGAGGGATCGGTAAAATTGGTATTGCTTTTTCAGGTGGTATCGATAGTACCTTGCTTGCAATGATTTGCAAAAATATGGATATCGACACTACGCTATTGACTGTTGGTTTTCCTCGTTCCAATGATATAGAATTTTCAAAATCAATATCGCAAAAAATCAAAATCAATCACAAGATTTTAGAAATAGACAAAGATGATTTTGCAATAGTTTCAAAAAAAATTAAAAAAGAAATTTCGTGTAATAATTCGTCTCACATAGAAAATTGTATTGCATTTAATTACGTAGCTAAATTAGCAAATGAGATTGGTACCCCAGTTGTACTAACAGCTAACGGTTTTGATGAACTTTTTTGTGGTTACAATAATTTCAGATATATATTTGATCAAGGTAGTGATATTATCAATGCAAATATCGAATCAAAGATCTTAAAAGAACTGGAATTAATAGATGAAATAAAACAGATAGCAATTAGATATCATATCAGTATATTACAACCATTTCTCTCAAAAGGATTTATTTCTGTCGCAATGATGTATCCAATTTATGCTAAAATAATTAGCAACGATGATTTATTAAGAAAACATATAATTAGAAAGATAGCATTAGCTTTCGACTTACCATCGGAAGTGATAATTAGGAGAAAAAAAGCACTTCAATATGGTTCTCTAATCCACAGATATTATAAGAAAATAGATTAACGAATCTTGTAATTTCTGCAAACTTGTTCGGCTTTCTTTATGACATTGTTAATTATTTTTGTTGATGCGGCCAGATGGGAATTTGGATCAAATATTGTTCTCAATTCCTTCCTGTCTAAATTGGCTCCAAAGAAAGCATCCTGCATTACCACTTCTTTAAAATCTTTGTCACCTGCATGTGTTTCGAATGCAGAACGTTGTATTTTATCATATGCGCTCATTCGAGGAATCCCTTTCTTTACTAATGCTTCAAGAATGAATTCTGCAAAAATTCTTCCCCTTGTTTTATTAATATTCTCTAGAATCTTTTGTCTATTTACATTTAGTCCTTCAATTACCTTTATCATACTACCTATCATTTCATCTAAAAGAATGACCGCCATTGGAATAGTAAATCTCTCATTTGCGGAATTTGAGAGATCTCTTTCGTGCCATAGTGAAATATTCTCTTGAGAAATACTTGAAAAGGAACGAAGTATTCTTGCAAGGGATGATATTCTTTCGCTCTTAATAGGATTTCTTTTTACCGGAACTGCGCTACTGCCCATTTGACCTTTTTTAAACGGCTCTTCAACCTCACCGATTTCAGTTCTCTGTAGATTTCTTATTTCTATTGCCATCTTATCTAATGTGCATCCTATTAATGAAATAATAAATTGAACTTCTGCTAATCTCTCTCTGGGAATTACTTGTGTTGCAGCCTCTATAGACCAAAGTCCAAGTGACTTGGACACGTCATTTTGAACATCTAACGCCTTTGATCCCATTAATGACCCCGTTCCAACCACTCCTAAGGTCTTACATAATAGAAATCTCTTCTTGCCTTCTTCTATCCTATCTATGTGGTATGATAGTTCATTTACCCAAACGGCAAATTTTAATCCAAAAGATATTATGCTTGCATGTTGTCCATGAGTTCTTCCTACGGAGGGTAACGTACTAAATCTTCTTATCTTTTTTATTAGTAGCGAAATTAATTTTAAAATTTTTGGTTCAATTATTTGAAATGCATCCTTTAATTGCATTGAAGTAGATGTATCTATAACATCGTTACTGGTCAATCCATAATGTATCCACGGTTTTGTTGAAGATGAGCAATGTTCACTAATGGCTTGTACTATCGAAGCTGTATCATGCTCAGTAATTTTTTCCAGATCCTTAATCCTTCTCACAGTGATTTTGTTTGATCTTGCTATTCTGGAAATCTCTTTTGAGGCATTGAGTGGAATGAGATTGAATTTGCCCTGTGATAATGCAACCTCCGCTTCGAATTCAAGTTGGTATGCAAGTCGAGTTTCTTCATCAAAAATCTTTCTTATTTCAGTGCTACCATATCTCCCAGAATCAATAGGTAAAATTGGCATCTAATTTAGGAATTAATAAACGTAAAATAAATATTATTATTTTTAATATAAATAATGAAATTAATCTCCGGCCAGCCTATAATTTCAACAAATTTATAAATTAAATTAAAATATTTTCTTCT
>DATEFQ010000109.1:0-4003 GCA_035280585.1 Nitrososphaeraceae archaeon | reverse complement strand
AAGGATGAGATCTGAATAGTATTCAGTCAAGGAAAGACTTTTTATTGATACTAATGTGTGAACATATGTATGGTAGGGAATGGTTTGAATGGAGAAATATTAGCCGGGGTATCTCTGACACTCTTTGGTATCATGTTGATTATCTTTGGGATGGTTAATGAAGTCGCAGCTATTTTGATTCCAGGAGACATAGTATTAGTATGCATTGGCATAGCCGTAATCATAGTTGGAGTTTACACAAATAGAAAAAATGCGCTAATCCATTCTTAACGATTAGAGGCTTCTAATTATGACTGCCTTATTTTATGAAATTGAACTTATTTTTGTCTAGACTTTGTTAAAATTAATTCTTGCATAAGAAAATTTTAATAAAAGTAACAGAGTACACTAATAACTATGAAAAGAATAGAGGCTATTATTCCGCAGTCAAAAATGACAGACGCTTTTTCCGCAATGAAGGAATTGAATATTGGTGGCTTTACGTATTACGATTCAAAAGGAAGAGGAGTGAATCCCCCAGCGGCAAGGCACTCAGGAAGAGGCACTTCTCTCTATACACCTGAGTTTAATGCCAACCTTACTTTATTTACTGTAGTGGACGACGCTATTGTTGAAGAGGTAGTAAACAAGATACTTGCAAGCACTAGCACTGGTCTTGCAGGAGAAGGAAAAATATTCATTTCCGATATTGATCAAATTATAGATATAGGCACAAAAAAAACCGAAAAACCCTAGGAAAGAATATAGAAATTATTTAGTTGGATGAACTAATAAAATCTAACTTGTCCCATGTTTTTCTTTAACAAGTGATTCCAAAGCTTGGCTAATATTCAATGCCCCTTTCTTTTTTGCAAATTCTTCTATTGCGAGAATGTCCTGTTTGGAAAAACAGACATATACGTTTCGTTTTGAATCAGGCATGATTTTAAAGCCACTAGGAATTTAATATGTTTTTCTATGTTAGCCTGACGTATTCCCAAATATCAATACGTTGAATTGATTTTAGTTGCGATTATTCAAGTATGGTTGTGTAGTGTATAATAGTTCTTTTCTGGTTTGTACTTGCGTTTTTAATTTAGCCATTTTGATTACAGATTATCTTGGCTATTGCCTGCCAAAAATATATTACAAATAAGATTTATGCGTGGGTTAAATCCGAATTAGACGATGCTACATGTTTGTTGAATCCAAGTTCGCAATCCATGACAATGTTTCTTGTTTTTCCAATTTTGAGACTTCAATGTTAGCCTGCTTCAATATTTGAATCCCGTCCTCCGGATAAGAATCCAATATGACTATTCTAGTAATTCCGACAGTGATTGACATTTTACTGCATTCTAAACACGGTGCGAATGTTGAGTACAACGTAGATCCCTTAGTACTTCCGGTTCTAAAGAGGGCACACTGCATTATGGCGTTTGCTTCTGCGTGAGTACAAAAACATCGTTCTAGATTTTCTCCGGATTTTATCCGATTGTTTTGTTTGTCCAGACATCTTGGGCAACCGCCATCGAAGCAGTTTTTTATCCCCGAAGGAGTACCGTTATATCCTGTAGCTATCTGCCTGTGGTCTTTCACTATGACGCAACCAACTTGGCGACTTAGACAATTTGAGCGGAGTTTTGCAATTTCAGCTTGAAGCATAAAATACGTATCCCAGTTTGGCCTGGTTTTCATCGCCTAAAGAACGCAGTTGTGTATATTTAATATAATCGATGACAAATGCTGCCACTAGTTTCATAATTCACGTGTTGAAATTTCAGAAATTATTTTTGAAAGCTTTCTACCGGCCCAGGTAGCCCCATTGTCTTGATTATAGTTTGGAACTCGTCCTTATCACCATTTACTATAATTCTAATTCTACCTTGTCCATTTTTTCTCAAAATATTTTTACTTCTTAAATAGAGCTTGATTTCTTTTACGGCATCAAGAGTTGGATCTACTATTCTTATTGATGGAAACATTGAACTCAAATCAGATTTAATAAAAGACAGATGAGTACTAGATAATACAAGGACATCTACATTAGTTTCTTTCATACTCTCTAGTGTCCTAGATACAGTCGTTAGTGTAAGTTCTTTATTTTTAAGAAAAGTGCCATCTTCTATAATCTCTATAATCGGTGATGCGTTAAAGCGAGATACAAATATGTCTTGAGGTACTTGTGATCTTATCAATTCGTCAAGATGTCTGCTTTTAATAGTGCTGTGGGTGCCCAAAATCCCAATATGTTTCTTTTTCGTAATTTTCGTAGCTTCTCTGAGTGGAATAGAGACACCCAATATAGGAATAGTGCTTCTAGACTTTAGCTTACTCAACAATTGAATAGATGGTGTAATGGAAGCAACAACAATTATTTTTGGAGAAAAACTTGATAAAATTCTAATCGTCTCGTACATAATTTGTTCTAACTCATCGACTGACTTTTGTCCATAGGGAAAATTTATTTTATCTGCAAAATAAATGATATTCTCCTTTGAAATCTGACTTCGTATGCCTCTAATAACTGATAATGAACCCAGTCCAGAATCAAATACCGCAATTGACCTGTTGTGAGTTATCAAGTTTCAAGTTACTGATTGACATCCCAATTTATATTATGAATACATCTCAAAATTAAGAGTAGCAAGAAAGTAAACATGTCATATCTTTCTAACAATAAGTAGATTTCAGTTTATGATAGTTTGTGTGTCTACAAAATTCCAAGATTGACAACATAGGAAATTCATTTCACGACAAAGAAAATAATATATCTTGTGTTTTACCATTTATTGAATCAATGAAAGGTAAGATTTTATGAGATCTTCATCGACAATCCCTTGAACGACTTTTTGGATTCCATTTGATAATTCAATGTCCATTGCAACTGCGCTCAAGGGTATTTCAAAATGCGAAATAACGTTATCATCTTGGGTTTCGAATAATTTCTTTTGAATACCATTTGTAGTATTATAACAAACAATCCTACTTATCTTTCTAAAGCCTGCTCCTCCTATTCTTCCCCCCGCAGACCCTCGTGACTCCGCAATAAATAGTATGAAAATTATATTATCCTTTTTTTCGTTCAGTTTCAGATCATCTTTACATACTACTATTTTTCTCTCTCCACCATGAAAGATGGTGTCTAACGAATCTGAATTGTCTGACACAACCATTCAAATTATCAAAATTTCAGAAATATATCGCTTTTGATTGACTATTGAAAATATGCTAAATATTTCACAATTCATTTGTTTTAATTTTTCGTATTAATTCCAAGATGTTGTCTGCATCATTAGCTTCTGGAAATCTCTCTAGATACAAGTTAAAAAATTCCAGGGCTCGTTCAGGCTTTTTTTTGTGTAGAAAGACCATTCCTTTGTCTCTAATGCTAAGTTGATCATTTCCATTGATATCCAATATCATTTCGTTCACAAGCTCTGCGTTGTCAAAATCCTGACATTCAAAAAAACTTGTTTTCAGATTATTTAGCATTCGTGTGATAACATCTGGGTTTGATGCCTTATCAACCAGTTTTCTGGTCAAAGTAATGTTCATCTTAGGATAAAAATGATCAAGTAATTCCTTTAGGGAGTAATCGTCCATTATTCTGCCGTCGTTAAATGGATCAATGATTATTTCATTTTCCTCTTCATCTAAAATATGTTTTACCATAAAATGCGAGGGAAAATTAACAGGATAAAGAGTGAAGTTTACTGATTTGGCCAATTGGATATATAAAATAGATAACGTTATTGGATTACCTGTTTTCCTTTTTAATACTATATTGAGCAAGCTATTTGATGGATTATAATAGTCGTCTCGGTTTCCCCTATAATTATCTATTTTATATAGTTGATGATTTATTTTTTCAATTAACTGAGTAGGTCTGAATTCTGATGGATTTTTCATCGACCTAACTATTTTTTTACCAATTTCGTCAATTTTCAATAATTCATCCTTTATAACTAAATTATCATAGGCAACAATACGTGAAATCTGTAACGCATACTCTGCTAATTTT
>DATEFQ010000108.1:0-4502 GCA_035280585.1 Nitrososphaeraceae archaeon | reverse complement strand
ATAATATTACATCGTCATCATCCTCCTAGCAGATATGATTCTTCAATATAGTATCAAGGTAGTTAGTTTAGATTTTAATTGAACCATAAACTCAATGATACAATTCTAATAGATCAATTGATTGGTTTCGGTTAGGTAAATGCTAAAATTAAATACCGGTTTTTAAGTTATAACTTTGAAATCGCATGAGGCTATATCATTCAACTATTTTGTATTTAATTTTCATCGGAATTTGTTCTCTTCCATTGTCCAGCTCACCTGCCCTTTCCATATTAAACAGTACGGCACAGACTAACAATATTACAGGTACGGCACAGACTAACAATATTACAGGTACGGCACAGACTAGCGAGATAATTGGGACTCCGCAGCCTGACAATCTTAAGGGAACTCCTAATGAAGACTTTATTTTTGGTGGAGCAGGATTTGACAACATAACGGGTAATGACGGTAATGACGAGATTGATGGAGGTATTGGTGGTGATAGGCTTATTGGAGGATCTGGAAATGATCTTATATTTGGTGGAATAGGCAATGACAACATTTCAGGAGGAGATGGTAACGATGATCTCTATGGAGGTCCAGGTGCAGATCATCTAGATGGTGGCAAGGGTGCTGACTATTTTGATTGTGGTACAAGCTCTGATACTATAACTGACTTTAATGTTTCAGAAGGCGACATTAGTAATTCTAATTGCGAAAATATGGCGCCAAAACAATAATGATTCGTGATTTTAAAAAAAATTTAAAAATTCGATTTGGTACAATATAAGAAATTAATTTAAATGAATTTGACTTTGGGACTGTTTCGTGGTAGAAACTGTGAAAGAGAAAAAGTAATCTTAATATTTTATTAGTTTGAATCCACTTTGCATGACTGAAAAACTGTTGAATGCTCAACCATTTACAAATCCAATGTTGTATGTCCCAAAAGCTATGTTTTTCACAAAGGGTAAGGGAATTCACAAAGATTATCTCACAAGTTTTGAATTAGCATTACGAGATGCTAAGATATCCGATCTAAACATTGTATCTGTCTCAAGCATTAAACCTCCAAAATGCAAGATAATTAGTTTACAGGAAGGCAGAAACTATCTTGTGCCAGGACAAGTAGTATTTGTAATTATCGCAAGACAGTCCACTAACGAACCTAACAGACTTATAGCGGCTTCTGTTGGTTTAGCAAATCCAGCTGATGAAGGTCAGTACGGTTATTTGTCAGAGCATCATTCTACAGGTGAAACCGCCCAAAAAGCCGGCGACTATGCAGAGGATATGGCAATGGAAATGCTTGCTACTACAATGGGTTTACCAAACGATCCTTCCTTAGCGTGGGATGAAAGACAAGAGCAATGGAGACTGTCTGGAAAAATTTACAAAACACAAAACTTTACACAATCGGCTGAAGGTCATAAAGATGGTTTATGGACCACGGTATTAAGTGCGGCAGTTTTGTTAGTTTAGGCCTAATTTAATTAAATTCATTTCTATTGCGCCTATTCTGGAAAATAAGTAATTCAAAAGGTTTACATTAAATTGTGACTAATATTAACTAGTAATTTTATCTTGGTTCCAATCATAAGCAGCCCAACTCTTATTTATGATGACAAATGTTCGTCATGTACTATTTTTGCTGAGTCTGCATTCAAATATTCCAGGGGTCAGCTAAACTGCATTGGACATTATTCAGTTAATGGTAAAAAATTAAGAAAGATGATATTTCCTGCTAATTACAATGAAACTGAAATGTTTTGGCTAATCAAAGACAATAATGCGTATGGCGGGAGATCAGGATTGTTACCACTTTTCATACTAATTATCAAAGGAATAGCTAAACCTAGAAAATCAGGTAACAAAGATTTTCCAAAAGGTTGTTCTATTAGCGAAAGATGCAATGACAATAAAAACAAAATGAAGAGATTGCTTAAGTTATTGAGAAGTGGAAAGAAATTGAAAATCGAACTTACATCAATTAGGACTTGAAACTATGTATATCAATCTTAGGTTTCTGTGATTCGATATGAGAAGTGTAGTTTTTTATTGACGCAATAAATAACTTTCTATTTGCTTGTTTTAAGGTGTTTCTAGTATTTGATAACTATAGAATCATTTCATATGTTGATATTTATTAAACAGATATATCGTTAAGAAACTTTGTACGCTTTAATCTTAGATGTATACATTTTAATATGGTAAAAAAGCTTTTAATAGTATGTACTATAGAAAAACGTTTTACAGTAAATACAAGAACTATATTCTTTTTAACAAAAATATTATTATCGCGGGAACGGCTGCACTTATAGTAGGAATTTTCTTTACCCAATTGTTTGCTCAGCACTATCAGAGTAATCTTCTAAACTCCATTTCCACTCTAGGCATAGAGTACGCAGTATATATTCCATTATTTGGCCTGCTTTATTACTTTGATAACAAAAACCGGTACGTAGAACATTCAACGGGGAGTACGAATTATCAAAATATTAAAAATGACTTAATAAAATTGCTTACTATTTTTTCCATATCAGAAATAATCTTTTCAGTTTCAAAACTGTCAATTCATTTTCAATTAATGCAAATATCTTTTGAACCTTATCAGGCTAATATAATCGGCTCCTTTATAGCATGGTTTATTTTTCTCGTGATTATAAACTTTGGCGCAAAAATAATAAGATTATTTAACAATGGTAACAATTAGATGCATTATTTGAAGTAATAATAGATTGATGACATAAGGAATAAAAGAGCCGTAGTCGTTCCTTGATATCTCTTATTTGGAGTTAGGTTTTATTTAGTGATAAGCCGTGCTCAACAATTTAAAGTAAATTTATGTCATTCTGAAAGCTCATTCCAGGTAAAGATGATAGAACATCCAATGTTCAATAGATTATTCTTCTGTTCGTTATTGTAAAAACCTTTTTGATATGAAGTGATGTTTTCTTCGATTTGTAAATTAATTAGTTTTACTTAGTACTTTCAATCTCTCTGCAAGATTCCCAGAAGTCATGTTTCCTGTATTTGCAGAAGTCATGTTTCCTGCATTAGTGGCAAGAGTTTCATTTGTAGTCTGATTACCATTGAAGTAAATGAACTTCGAAACACTTATTGTTTCATTTGTTGTGGCATTTACTAGTGTTTGAGTACGGTCTTTCATATTCAAAATTAGCTTCGTGCCATTTTCGGTCATGGGCACAGTTATAATTTGGGCTTGCGCCGTCATGCGCCCATCAATAAGAAACGGAGCCGATAAAACGAATGCAATGGCGAGTGGAATTATAACCACCAGGAGTGTTTGCGTCATATTTCTTTATTTGTAATCCACTATTTAAACAATGGCTGTCACATATCTTGTATAAATTTTATCGAACTGCAAATAACTTAAATCTGTCATGAATCAACGTGATGAACCGAACTGAATTTGCGCAAAAATAATCAGTGCCATAATTGAACCTACAACAGTGGTTGCAAGAGCCTGGGATCACATTATATTAGTTTTAGGAACAGAATTCGATTAGGTTTTACCCTAACAAAGATTTTTCGGAGGAATCAAATCTGAATCTAAATAATTTGTCTGAATACTTTTGACACATGTCTAAGTAATAACTTTAAGTTTTTATCGTCAGCTCATTTGGTAGCAAGATTTCGGTATAACAATGGTTCTTTATACTTATCCGGATCTCCTGTAAAGTATCCTTGTGGACCGCCTTGACATGGAGTTAAAGGTGTGGATCCGGTTTCCAATAAGGATTTCTTTACTTCTTCAGGAGAGAAGGTGGGGTTTCCAGCCTTTATTAGAGCAGCAGCGCCAGCAACTGATGGTGAAGCCATACTTGTCCCGCTATCTACAGCATAGCCTCCATGGAGATAGGTAGATAATATAGAAACGCCTGGAGCTGCAATACTAACAGATGGTCCAAAATTACTGAAATGTGCGAATGAATCATCAGTTGAGTTCTTTAGCAGTTTCGGGCCAAGGCCACCGCACTTGCCATCACTATCCGCAATGGCTGAGACTGTTATAACGTCAGGATCGCTTGCAGGGGAAGTCTTGGAGGCATCTTGACCGTAATTTCCTGCAGCTACCACATAAGTTACACCCGCTTTTACGGAAGCGCTTATTGCCCTATTGAGAGCTGGGGAGAAGGGAGTCTCTACACTGATGTTTACAACGTCTATTTCATCTGCATGTTGAGTAATATATTCTACAGCCTTTATCATGTTGGAGATCTTACATTCCCCCGCACTATCACAAGCCTTTATGGCCCATAACCTTGCTCCAGGTGCCGCGCCAATAACACCTTTTCCATTATCCTTGGCGGCTGCGATACCTGCGACGTGTGTGCCGTGACCATTATCATCGTCACCTGTTGGAGCTCCTTCCACAAAGCTAACATTCCTGTACACATTAAGATCCGGATGAGTTAAATCTATTCCAGTATCCAATATAGCGATATCGGCGTCGACGCCTTTTGTGTAATTGGATTTAGCGCCCTGCTTTAGTTCCT
>DATEFQ010000107.1:0-13059 GCA_035280585.1 Nitrososphaeraceae archaeon | reverse complement strand
ACAAAAGGATGATTCATTATCATCGGCATAATTAATATCTGAGTCCAAAAATTTTCATCATCTTTTTTACATCGTTCATTTTATTTGGTTGCCTTACTGTATCTAAGAACAAATTTAATGCATTCGGTGTATCGAGATCATCTTCAATATAATTTTTGAATTTTTTTATTATATCTGATTCTTTTGTGTAATTAATTTTTTTATCCGCAATATTATATTCTTCATTTTTAGAATCTGAATTAGATACTAAATTTCTAATCATAGTATTTATTCTGTCGAACTTCTTTAACTCTGAGAATTTAAAATTTATCATTCTCCTGTACTTTTTTGAGAAAAAATAAAGCTTCAGGGTATTTGCATCGTATTTTTCCAATAGATCTTTGATATAGATTGCATTGCCAGAAGATTTGGACATCTTTTCATTCTCTATATCCAAAATACCGACGTGCATCCAGCACTTTACAGGTCTTATTTTTCGCGAAAGAGCCATCAAACATGAAAGTAGTATTTCATGATGGGGGTAACATAAATCGATACCTCCTAAGTGTACATCATAATTGCCGTTAAAATGAAACATTGCCACCGCTATGTCCTGCATATGCCACCAAGGAGTACCATTTCCCAAGATTTTATCATTAAAATCTATTCCATAGCTATCGCTCGTATTCCATAAAAAAATATCCTTAACGTTTCTTTTATTAATATCAATATCATATCTCTGATCCAATAATTCATTTTTTGAAAGATGAGAAAGAACACCATATTCTTTGAATTTGGAAGTGTCCAAATATATGTTTCCATTTATTGAATAAGCCAACTTTCTCTTAATTAGTATATCCGTTAAATTCTTTGATTCTTTAACGTAGTCACTAGTTTTAGCATATATCAGATTGCTGATTTCTAGATTATTTACGTCGTCAATAAATGCCTCAAATATATTATCAGGATTGATGTTATTTTCTTTTATCTTAGGGTCGATATCAGTAACATTAACTATTACATGAGGGATATAGCTTCTTGATTCTAATAATCTAATTATTAGATCTAGCAATACGAACACTCTTGCATGTCCGATGTGAAAATTGTCATTGAGAGTAGGACCACATACAAAAATCCTGATTACATTCTTTGTGGATCTTAATGAACTATTACTTCTTGTCAGTGTATCGAAAATTTTCAATCAACTAGAGATTCAGACAACAAAATATTAATCGTTGTATTAATTTAATACTTTGAAATATTTCATGTTTTATCCTAGTTACATATTATTTTTTATACAGGCCACTATGGTCAGTCATTCCTTTAACTGACTGAAAAAGAGCATTGCAATGTATCTAGTAGAAAATTCTGGAAAAAATCCAGTAACTTTCCTACTATAATGGAACCATTCTATCTATAAGTCTGGCATTTGTAATTTGAATGATGCTTCACTTTGGAATGACTCGTCGCACACAATACAAGAATATGTCGTTTTCTTATCATGTACAGCCGTGGCATGTTCTAATAACTCGAATCTATTGTTGAAAGTTCCGCTGCATGCTCCACAGCCATACTTTTTCACTTCAAAAATTTATTTTCATCCATATTTAAGATTTTAAGAATTCATAATTGATATCTGGTTGCATTTGAAGGTTACATGGTCTATTGAACCCGACATAGTCCTACCTTTCAAAACAGTGATTATACAGGTTTATGCATATGAAGTCTGGTTCCGATTAAGAAATGTTAACTGAAACCATCTGGTCAAAGAACATTGTCTGTATTATAAAAACAAGACTAATATTCAAAGATTTGCTACCATAGAATCACCATTGCCTTCAACAGTATCTATACGAAAAAAATTATCACATGACTTGTTAAATTTGGACATTGATGAGGGATTAAGAATAGAATCGATTAAGAATAGAAAGAAGTTGTTTATTAATAAGAGAACATCAGGATGTTTTGTTCTTGAAATATACTATGATATAACTAACGTATCAGATTTTAAATTTTATAGAGATATTAATCCTATTCATGCTCTAATTGATAATATTTTTGGAAAGGAATATTATTTTTCATTATATTGAATCACAATAGATTTATTTTCAAAGTATATTCGCTTAATTGTAGAAACACCAGACTAAGATACTGATAATATTTAATGTGAGATCATATACTAGGGCGCCTTTCAACTATAAACTATTCCCCCAACTTATAAGGATCGGCTGACAATCAAGTTGTTGCAATAGTACTCAAAAATTAAACAACAGATAAAAAAATATGTCAGATTCAACTTGTTCAGTGGATGCTTGACAGAATCAATCAATCCCTAAATTAATGGCGATACTTTACCTAGAAACTTGTACTTCTATTGATGAAACGCTTCTGACTTTACCGTCTTCAGATTGAATATTTTCGGATCCTATTTTTACAGGTCCAATTTTATATCCTATATTACCCATACGTTTTACAATAATTTGTGCTACGTCTACAGCACGGGTAATACTTCTCCCCCTAGCTTTTATAACAACGGTGGGTTCATTTGCTAATTGAACCAGAGTTGCAGTGACATAGGTCATCAAAGGCTTCTTTCCGATCAAAATTTCGTTAGTCGTCCTTCTTGTTTCGGCATTTGAGGTCATCTTATTAGTGCAAACCAAAAATCCTAAATATATTAGTTGTTCAATTATTGTTTCTTAGAGTGTTTTAGCAATATGTCTTCCAGGTTACCTGGGTTATTGATTATTTCTTGAACCACCAATGGATCTTCTACCTCATAACAATGCGTGAGATTTTCTTCATCTTTGTAAAAAATATAGACTTTCTTATCGTAAATACAGTGATACATTTTATCTACAGTCATCTCTTCAGGTTTAATCTTTATACCGTCCTTTTCAACAATAATAGGATATTCCAATTACTCTAATATTTATTTGATAAAATAAATTCTATACGGACGGATTAAACGGAACTCTTAAAGATAGGAATCTTCGTTTATTGTATAAAAGATCTCAAAGGTCGGTGTTTCCTAAAACTGTAAGATCGGAGATCCAGTTCATTGAGTCAGTAATATCCAATTCAGTTATTTTAACAAATCGTGCATTGACTGGACCTTCTTTTAGATCGTAAATTTCTGAAGGTGAGTTAGTGCCGGTTGTCGAGTAATACTCAGCAGGTGTATATTGTTTTCCATCATTTGAGAATTCTAGTGTAAAGAATTTTATGTCATTGTCCTCGTTTGCAAAAGTTACCTTAATACCGCATATATTTTGTTGTTGACCCAGGTCCAATGCAGTCCACTTTGGTTTGTGTGTGGAGTTATCAGAGTTAATGCTGGAATTGTTAGTATCTCTATTAGTTTGGACATTCGCTATTGGAATATCATTATATTCGCAACCCTTTGTTGACTCCTGATCATTATTTAGGAAATCTGGACTTGGCTGTTGTACACGTTGTTCAACATTATCCGCATTTACCCTTTTATCAAATTGATTTAATACCTGTTTCTCTGTTGGAGTCATCTGACCAAAATTAGATGAATCAGGGTTATTTGAATTCAAATTTGTGTATAAATTATCATTACTATTCACAATACCATTATTACCAGATCCTAAATCTAAATCTTTAATTTCAGGTTTCTTAACTTCTATTAAGCTCGTATATGTCACATATTTCCCATCTGGATATATTACTCTGAGCTCCAAAGTATTAGGTCCAGATACATCACCGAAACTGAATTGAGATTTTCCTACTCTGTGAAGGGGAGTCATTTCTGTTGTGTCTGCGTCATAGTCGACAAAAAATGCATTAATTTCTCTAGGTTTTGTTAAGAAACTAAAAGAAATATTTTCACCCTGAGGTATCTGCACAACGGGTTGGGAGTCGTCAGGTAATTGAGGAAAATTGAGTCTTTTCAAATTTTCATTTTCTACAACTACGAATGGCGCCATTTCATAGGATTTATCCTTATATACCATCTTTGCGACCGGAACATCACTTTCTTGTATATTATCATGAGCAGATGTTGAATTTGTATCATCGACTGTTTCGCTTTTTGCTTTAGGTTCTGCGCTAGCAAATAAAGGTATGGCATTTTCAAGAGGAATTACAAAAATCATAAGTAAAATTGTTGAGAGCAGAACGTATTTCTTATTCTCGTTTATTGATCTTATCAAAACTGAAACCAAGAATTATTGGTAATCTTTTATATTTACGTAATGTCGAAAAAATTACTGAAATCAACATCAAGTAAATAAATTCATTGACTATAAGATTATAACATAATATTGACTAAGCATTAGTAGCATATTTGAAATACCTAAACTCCTTTCACACTAACATATCACAAACGGGATTAATTTTTATTCCAAGAATTATTAATTGTAAGATAGAATGAGAATATCTCTTTGAATCAACAAGAAGATAAAGTAATATTTCATATTGATTTTGATTATTTCTATGCACAGTGCGAAGAACTAAGGAAGCCAGAACTTGGAAATATTCCATGTGTTGTTTGCGTTTATTCAGGACGAGAAGAGGATTCCGGCGTAGTAAGTACTTGCAATTATGAAGCAAGAGAATACGGTGTTAAGGCGGCGATGCCAATTAAACTAGCAAAATCAAAATTAAAAGACGTAGAAGCAGTATTTCTTCCTACAGATATGCCATACTACCATGAGATATCCACAAATGTTATGAAGATAATTCAGAATTATGGCGAATTATTTGAACAAGTCAGTATTGATGAGTGTTACGTAGATTTTACAAAGATCACTAATTCGGATTTTGATGATGCAAAGATTTTTGCAAGCTCATTGCAAAAAAATATCAAAGACCAATGCAAATTAACTTGTTCCATTGGAGTAGGACCGAATAAACTAATATCAAAAATAGCCTCAGCTGTAATCAAGCCCAATGGAATTACAGTTGTTGGTCGTGAAAATGCCAAGAACTTTATCTCAAATTGTAAGATTGAAGATATACCAGGTGTAGGTCCAAAAACTTTGAAGAAATTGCAGTCCTTGGGAATTAAGTCTATTTCAGATATTTCAAGGAATAGTATATTTGAATTGAGAGACGTTTTAGGTTACAAAACTGCAGCTTTTCTGCTAAACGCATCAAGTGCGATTGACTATTCTCCGATAAAAGCCCATGAAACATCAAAGCAAATCGGTAAAATAGTTACCTTAAAAAAAGATACTGCAGACTTAGAACAAATTAACTTGACTACCGTAAATCTTTGTACTTCAGTTTATGAAAATTTAAGCAACAAGAAACAGGCTTTCAAGATCCTTACTATAATTTTGATTTTAGAAAATCTCCAGCATCTATCAATTTCAAGAAGTTTGAAGTTATACACAGCTTCCTTTGATGAATTACAAAAGACCTCATTATCCATTGTAAAAGAGATGATTAAAAATAATTCAATATCTATTCAGAATATTAGGAGGATTGGTGTTGTAGTATCCGAGCTTAAGGATGTATCTGGACAGAATTCGTTGCTTAATTATTTAGAAAATTAACCATTTGAATAGTAACAATCTCAAATCTAGTAAGAATATATTAACATTTTTACCAGTTTGAAAAATGAACACGCTTGTCATTGTTTGTCATTATTATTCTTGTTTTGCCAACAATTCGCCAATTGGATTTTTTCTTGCAATGAATGAATTATAAAACTAAATTATTGTGATAGAGATCTTAATGAATTGCTGATTAGACCCTTTAGGACCTTGTCTGACAATGTTTTCTTTACTCTTGCACTAACGAAATTTGATTTGCCACCACCTTTCCCTAACTGCTGATGGCTTCTGAGATTATCAAAAATCTCGACACAATCTAAATTAACGTCATCGCTCCTTGCAAATACAAGGTTTGCCATATCATCTACGCTAATATTAGCTAGAATAATAACAGTCCGAGATTCCTTTATCCTCTTTCCAACAAAGGTTTGAATAATTCTCCAATCCATATTGTCAAGGGTAGCAGATATTATAGTTACATTCTGCTTATCAAAGTACTGAATAGGTATATCAGTTAGTACTTTATTTGTTAATTTTTTCACATCATTGTAATGCTGTTCTCTTTCTTTGTGGAGTTTTTTAATAGTCGCTTCTACAGTATTATAATTTGATCCTACTTCATTGCATATGATATTAATTTTTTCTGTTAGTTTAACTGCTTCATCCATCGCCCTTTTTCCGACTAAAAACCTAATCTCGTAATCTTGACCATTCATAGACAGACTAGTTACCAAAAAAAAATTACATTCAGACAAATTAGATACATGTTCCATTGAGCATGCAGCAAGATCGTGGTTTTCTATTTCAACTACAGTAATTTTGTCGAGATTGCTCAACCGCGCTTCATTGGCTCTTAGGTCAGGCAATTTCTTCTTGGCTTCATCAAGTGAGGAAAACGAGTGATGGAATATTTTTCGTCCTTCTAATATTAGTCGGTTAACTTCCTTCTCAGCCAATACTATCTTGTCAAAATCTAGTTCTACCTCAGAGGATTTGAGAAATGCAACATTGTCCGAATCATTGTGTTCTACCTTTCTCACTTTCAAAGTTTTCTTTACTAATTTTTGTAGGGATCCTATGAAGGCGTGCTCAGCTGTATGTGAAGCCTTCGTATTCATATCATACTCATTTCCTCCCTATTAATTCAAGCTATTGATATACATGAGCATTAAGGCGTTAATTATTGATGCAGCTGCAGGACTTCCACCTTTTCTTCCAATATTTGTAATAAATTCGACATTAGTCTTTGATAGCTCAAGTTTCGATTCTTCAGCCGAAACAAATCCTACAGGTATACCAACGACAAGTAAAGGCCTTGCTACACCTTCATTTATCATATTAACTAATTCGAATAATGCAGTTGGAGCGTTTCCTATCACAACTATTCCGCCGTCAATCTGTTCTGATGAGTATCTCATTGCCACTTTGGATCTGGTTTTATTCTCATTTTTTGATATGGTAAGCACGTCCTTGTTAGATATATTGCATATCATACTGGTTCCAATTTTTGCAGCAGATTTCTTGTTTATTCCTGACAGTACCATATCAACATCAACAACAATGTATCGCCTCTTTTTCAATGCCTCAAAAGCGTTCTCTATCGCATTTGTTGAGAAGATAATTCCATTTTTGTAAGGCTTTGCAAAATCAAAGTCCGCAGTTGAATGAATTACACGTCTTACAATACTCCATTGGCGTTCAGTGTACCCATGTGTTCCTATCTCTGATTCAATTATTTCCATACTCCTTTCTTCTATTCCCAAAGAGGCTTCTGACATGTCCCTAGACTTTGCCCTAATTGTCCTTTTTTGTATGTCGTCACTTTCCGACAACTTTTTCTTCTGCCTCCTTTGCTCTTTCAAGTACCATTTTTACTAGTTTTGGATCAACACCAAAATGCTCAGTAATAAAGACTGGAATATTTTTCAGATTATATTTTATCAAAGCAGAATTAATATCTTCTACAATGTCTTTTTTTATGTGGGTTCCTCTGTGTAGAAAATAAGGAACTATAATCAATACATTAGGATTAGTGGAAATTATTCTTTCTATGCCATTAGCTATGCGCGGTTGATCTAGTTCCAGGAAACAAAAAGTAACACTCCTAAAATATGGTTTTAAGTTATTAACAGTATGTACGAATGCAGTCCTTGCGCTCCTGTCACTGCTTCCGTGACCTATTACAAGAATATCGCATTTGTCATCTTGTGGAATTGTCTTGTTTTTATGTCTGGCGCAATTAATTCTATCTCTTATAAGCGTATTAAGTGTCGTGTGGTAACTCAAAGGTTTGGCAATGACAACTTTTATTTTTTTATCATAACAAATTTTCGCTGTCTTTTTTACAGAGTCTTTTAGCTTCATTCCAGGATATAGGAAATAGGGTATCACAGTAATTGAATCTACATTGTTGGAGATGCATGTATTAATTCCCTCCTCAATATAAGGAGGTATGACTTCAAGGAAACAATGATCCACATAGGCGTATTCGCTTACTTCCTTTATCAGAGTGCACAATTGCGAGAGTTCTTCCTTAGCCTCTGGCTCCCTGCTGCCTCTATCAATCAGTAACAGAGCTCTTTTCACCTAATTTCCTTCCTTAATGTAATTGACACGACTCACTGCAACTGTTAAATTGGGTGGAAATTTTTGCTTCTTGACCACAAGCTTACCACCTGAACTAAGTATGGATGAAGCTTCTGAAACACTTGACGTTCCTTCATATTTTTTTACAACGACTGAGGGATTTGGAACCGTCACCTTGTCTAGTTTCTCTTTATCGATATACTCTAGAGGAATTCCATATTTATCAGAGAAGGAACCTAGTGAGGGAGGAGATTTTCCCTTAGATATGGTTGCTAAGTTTCTGATGCTGAGAAAAGACAAACTATTTTCTTTGAATACTTTTCTAATTCCATCTTCTATATCTTTTTCAGTAGTATCCCAGTGAAAGCCCAACCCTACAACAAGACTCTTCGGTCTATAAATTACACTCTTTTTAATCAGCAGTGGGTCTGTTATGATTCTATCAGAGATAATCAACCCGGCTTTAAAATTATCTTTTTTCAATTCATCAATATTTTCTATTATTGATACGTTTTTTGGTAATTCTTTATCCCACCATTTTGTTTCGCCAGCATCTTGGTAAACTCCTATTTTTTGTTCATTTACCATATGTGCACTAGTCGTAGTAACGTTGTCAAAATTCTCGATACGCCATCCAAAGTTGTTCCCTAAAAGATCTACTGCTATTGTTTCATTAACATCCGCTGCTGTGGTGATTACTGCTGTTGAATTTAAAATGTCTGCAATAGACTTGGATAAGGCGTTAGCACCCCCTAGATGACCCGAAAGTGCACTTATCACAAAATTTGCTTTGTCATCTATCACTATAACTGCTGGGTCTGTCTTCTTATCCACCAGCAGATTTGATATCAAACGGATGACAGCTCCCAATGAAAAAATGCATATGATACTATCATACTCTTTGAAAGCCTCTTCAATCACATTTTTTGTACTTTTTTCAAACCAGATAATGCCGTCAGTAGAATCTTTATGTTTTGACTGTACGTAAATTGATGCGGATGGAATTTTCTCTTGTATTCTTTTTGATATATTGATTCCATTTTTAGTAATACAAATAATAGCGATATTGTGGGCCATGAAGTACTTATAAAATTTATTCAAATAATATACTTTATGTTGATTTCCTGGTTCCAAGAAATATAAATATTCAAATATTCAAACAATAGTATTTGTGTTAATTTCAAATGACACTTACTTTCTTTTGTAAAAGGAATCGTCATACTGAATGTCCTGGTGAATGGCCTATAGGAGATTCATGCGGGTTGGATCATGACTGCACCTTCGACGTAAAAATGTCAAAATGCGAGTGCTCTTGCCATTCATGAATTTTGTTGATATGTAATACGGTTTATCTTTATGGTCTTGAAATTCTCCGATGAAATAATCTGTCGGGGTCAGAAAATTATGGTTTTTCGATCACTTCTATTTCAAACAGCCACCACGTCATCATACCCCGTTAACAATTTATTATTTATTAATTTCATTAATTCTTTAGCCTTTCGTTTTATAGACTTATCAACCTTGATGATAACTAATCCTTCTAATGGCTGACCATAACATACTATTGTGTTGGTAGGTGCAAAGTAGCACACAGGAAGCGTCAATAAATCTTCTTCCCCTACAACCTGCAAAATAAAATTCTTCTCAACAGAGAGAGCAAATCTTATTTTGTCAACTGCTTCCTTCGTAATAGATCCAGGAGGATTAATACAAGAAATCCTTGTGTAGCCAACAGACTTTTTACCGATCGCTCTACTGGATATGGTTGAATTTTTAACCTGCCTTCTCTCCATTCCATCGATGATGGCCAAGTTAGGAAAAATATTAAATGAAATAACTCTCTCTGTAGTACGGTCCCCTACCGTTATTAACTTTTGATTGTCGACAACAGTTTCTTTTCTTAATTTTCTTTCCGTAATTTCTCTATCTAAAAATAGTTCCCCTAACGGTTTTTTTAGCTCTTTAATAACATTAGGCGGTATTGACACTTTGAGATTCTTTTTCGCTTGGTTGCTCATTTACGGATTTCTCCTGTTCCTGAGATTTCTCCTGTTCCTGAGATTTCTCCTGTTCCTGAGATTTCTCCTGTTCCTGCAGTTCAGAGGCAATTATGCTGATTCTTCCAGCAACAGTACGGGCAATTTTGTCAAATATGATTGCTTGGTTATTATTTGGTTCTGAAATAGTCACTGGGTTACCGCTGTCACTTGCAGTCATTATCTGTTGATTAAGAGGAATTTCGCCAATGAAAGGAACATTAAACTGTTCACTAACTTTCTGACCGCCTCCAGTACCAAAAATGTTAATTTTATTATTACAATGTTGACATTCTAAATAGCTCATATTCTCTATGACTCCTATGATAGGCACGTTCAATTTGTTAAACATCCCTACCGCTTTTACTGCCACATTCATAGCCACATCTTGAGGAGTAGTAACTATAATTATTCCTGTTATTGGTATTGTTTGTGCTAAAGTTAGTGGTGCATCTCCAGTACCTGGTGGTAAATCAATTATTAAATAATCGAGATCACTCCAGTTTACATCAGTTAGAAATTGTTTTACAATCCCAGCTACTATTGGACCTCTGTAGATTCCTGCCTGCTGTGATTGTTCATAAAAGAATCCCATCGAGATCACTTTTACACCCTGAGTCAAGACGGGCTCTATTTTATTATTAATTACTTCAGGTGCGTTTTTAAGTCCTAACATGAGAGGAATACTTGGTCCGTAAATATCAGCATCTAATAATCCAACTTTTGCACCGGTCTTTGACAGTGCAAGAGCTAGGTTGACAGAAACTGTGGTTTTTCCCACACCTCCTTTACCACTTGCAACCGCAAGTATGTTCTTTACACCAGGTAGCAATTCGTCCATTGATATTGATCGTCCTTCCATAACTCTGGCTGTTACTTTGAGATCAAGATCTTTAATTCCCAGGTCCATCATAGAGTTGCGAACGGATTCTTCAATTTCGCTATTAAAGGGACATGCAGGAGTGGTAAGCTCTAATGTGAATCCAACTTTTGCATCGTTAACTGTAAGGTCTTTAATCATGCCCATTGATACTATGTCTTTATGCAATTCAGGATCTTCTATTGTTTGTAATTTTGACATGATTTGCTCTATTGAGACCATACTATCGTACTCTTCCCAAGAATATTTAAATCATACAATGTATCCGTCTTGATACTAAATAGGAAGAATAATGAAAAGGTTCATAAATTGATAATTAAACCAATTAGACAATAAGTAATGTTTGCGATAATACACATGGATGACGTTGTTAGAATACCGCCCAATATGATGAAGAAATCGCTCAATGAGACCACAATGGAAATTCTCAAGGAGAAGTATGAAAGTATGATCAATCCTGAATTGGGGTATGTTGTCATGATTATTGACGCAAAAACAAACAAGGTAGGAAAATTGGTTTCCGGCGACGGCGCCACTTTTCACAAAGTATCATTTAAAGCTTTGACGTTTTATCCCAAATTGCAAGAAATTGTAGAAGGGGAAATTGTTGAAATTACGGATTTCGGTGCATTTGTAAGAATAGGCCCGACCGATGCATTGTTACACCTCTCACAAATTACGGATGATTATCTCAAAAGCGATGTCAAGCAAGGGGTAATAGTTGCAAATCAATCAGCTAGATCCCTTAAGATTGGTTCAAAGCTCAGAGCCAGGGTAACTGCAATTAGTTTAGGAAAAGGCTCGGCCATGGGTAAGATTGGAATTACCTGTAGACAGCCCTTTCTGGGAGCACTTGAGTGGATTGAAGACGAGATAAAGAAGGCTAAGGCCCCTGTTACTAGCGGTCAAAAAGAAAAAAAGGGAACAGTGCCAGCTTAAATGGCCAAGGAACTTGCATGTAAAAAATGTAGAGCCATTACTATTGGGAAGGTATGTCCCGTCTGTAAGTCTACTGAGCTTTCATCTGACTGGTCTGGTACAATAGTAATATTTGACTCAAAAAATTCACTGGTTGCATCCACACTTCAAATATCAACTCCACATAAATATGCACTAAAAGTAACTTGACTTTAAAGCAAAAATCAAAGGATCTAAATCAATATTTTAACTTACGAGAATCTCTAATTAAGTTTCTCAGAGAAGATATCGGACAGGGCGACCTCACCAGTGAGTACTTGGTCGATGAAGATTCTAGATCTAAATCGTTTATTACTTGTAAATCTGAATTTGCAGTGGTTGCAGGGCTGGAAGAACTTCGTACATTATTTGATATTTGCAATTGTGAATCAAAGGCACTAGTGAATGATGGTGATAGTGTAAAAAAGGGTCGCAAGGTAATGACGATAAAGGGAAATACGAAATCAATTCTAAAAGTCGAAAGGACCGCCTTAAATTTGTTAATGCGTATGAGTGGAATTGCTACCGATACTAAGAAATTTGTAGATATCGTAAGAAACGTATCAAGTGACATAAAGATCACGGGCACTAGAAAGACTGCACCTGGTTTAAGGTTCTTTGACAAGAAAGCAATAGAGTTGGGTGGTGGCTATGCACACAGGAATACTTTAAGTGAAATGATACTTATAAAGGATAATCATCTAGCGGTAACTAATTCAATTAGACACTCTATTTTAACTGCTAGAGCGAAATCTAGTAATAACACCATGATAGAATGTGAGGTTTGCAATACCAGACAGTCAATAGACGCAATTAAAAGTGGTGCGGACATTATAATGCTCGATAACTTTTCTCCAAAGGAAGCTCACAGAACTATTTCGTATTTGAGGAGATCTGGTTTGCGAGGAAAAATTCAAGTAGAGATATCGGGAGGTGTGAATCTTTCAAATATTAAGGATTATGCGTCTGCTTTACCAGATATGATATCAGTAGGTTCATTAACTCATTCTAGTAAATCAATTGATTTTTCTATGGAGATCAATTGATTTATTTATTAACTAATTATTGATTATGATATCAGTAACATACGCTCAAT
>DATEFQ010000106.1:0-6743 GCA_035280585.1 Nitrososphaeraceae archaeon | reverse complement strand
CATTATTACTTTTCATTTTTAATCTGTGCTCAATTTTTAATGTTTCTTTATTGTTGAGTCGAATAAACTCATTTACTACAGACTGCTTCAGTCATTCTAGCATGGCTTGAATGTAGTCAATATAATTAATTATGAATATGGTTATATATCTGAGAAATGGTAATTAAGATGCCGTAAAGGTTTTCAACATAGGCATAATGGTCAGGCTGACAATATTCAGTAATTGAGGTGTTATATGAACACCTAAACTGATTAAAAATGCCATCCTTCTATGTTGAAGGAATTTAGATTTGGATATTAAATTATTTATTGTTCAAGTACTCTTTTTTCATTTGCTCCACCCACATACTTTTCTTTGAATACAGTCTCTTAACGGGGCGTTTTTTGCATTCCGACAAGACATATGAAGATATGATTGGAAAGCAAATTGAAGAATCTCCGTATACTATTACATTGTTTTTATGTGAAGTTTTTATTTTTCCCCAGCTTTTTCCTTCTTGTATGGTCGCCCCCGATAAGCCGCCTGTATCAGGTCGAGCATCGGTTATTTGGATTATATAATCGTGTCCACCATCTTTTAATTTTAATATTTGATATAATGCTGGCCCAGTTTGCTGGAAGAAATTTTTAGGGACCCCCCCACCTAATTCTATACCACCCGATAGTTTACTTTTCCAGAGGATCGCCGTTGATTCAGCTATATCTAACATAACATTTGGAAATATTTTAACATTTTCGAATATCAAAGGCAACATATTCAGTCCTATAGAAGAATCACTTATTGCAGGAATAAAGACTGGTATAGCATTTTTGTAAGCAGAAACAAGAAATGATTTTTCTGGGTTTCTTGAACTGTCAGACGCTGCTTTGCCAAGTTTGTAGCACATATCGGCAGTCGAGTATGGTTCTGAATGGCTCTTTTCAATTTTTTTTATTTCTCTTTGGATAATAATATCTTGGGCTTGTAAGGTACCTATCTCTTTGATAAATACATCATAAATTCGCACAATCTGTTTAGAAAACAAGACGTCATCGTCAACTTGAAAATGACCTTGTCTCACAGGCAAGCCGTAAGCAAAATGCAAATCATGGTAAACATTTGCCCCAGTCGTGATTATCCAATCTATAAAGCCATTTTCGATAAGAGTTTTGATTATGTTCCCCATTCCAATTGGCGTTAATGCCCCAGCTAGGGTCAAACAAGTAGTACATCGACGGTCAATCATCTCCTTCATAATATTTGCAGCTTCAAAAAGTCGTCTAGCATTATATCCAGTTGATCCGAAAAAATGAACCAATTGTGATATGGTCATATCTTTCGAAATAATGGGAGGATCGATTTTTTTCCCCGTAAAAGAATGTGCCGCACTCACGTAATAGGATGCAAAATAGGCATTAAAAATTTTATCTGAATTGATCCTATTATTTGTACGAAATCTAATTTTCCACTATATTAGCTTCACATCAATGTAGGAATTTTAAAAGACTAGTTCCGTAGTCGTTTGCTACCCTTTTTTCTTCATATGTACTGCATTCTATACATTTTACACCATTATTGACCTTAACTGTGTCTCCGCCACAATTAAGGCACAGTGAGTACAAAAGACCGAAGTTTGTTCCATCTACAATGATGTGAATTGAAGAATTTAATAAACTGGTGATTTGACCGCGGATAATGTCTCCAATTCGATAAGCCGATTTTGCCCTTCTATTATGCCTGTCTCGATTCCATCCCCTATTGTTTCCCCCTCTAGCTGAAGCAATGGCAGATAATCCTGCAGTATACAATTTGTCATTAATGGAAATTAGCTTGACTGATATCATAGATCCAAATAGCATCTCTACATAGCCTATGACAACATCTCCAATTTTGGGCAATTGTTGTATATTTAATGGTTCAACTTTTATCGTCCTTCTCTTAAGGTCAGATTCCTTTTTACCCAAAACACTAGATCTAATAGTTCCTTCAAGGATAAAGGTATTATTGCCTGCCTGGAATTCTTCAATCTCTGCGATGTATTCACCTGGAAAGACCATTCCAGATGCCTTTTTTTTCATATAACCTTGTTCACAACCCATGTAGTTATAATTGTTACAGGTAATCAATAATCCAATCGATTTATTCTAATTTTAACGATACCTGCTATCCTTTACTAATGCCGAATGCAAATCCAGCTGCGAAACCACCAGTCAGCGGAATGCCTGACGCTGAGATTGCATGAATAAATTGATCGCTTATTCCTGGAAAAAATGGAGTATTCAAATTAAAACCATTCATGTGAGTCATTAAATTAGTCATAGTTTCTTCCATCTTTGCCCAATTTAATGCAATTACTCCATTATACTGTAGGTAGTAGGCGATACCAACTAAGAATCCAGCAGCAATCATGATTATTTTTAATATTTTCTTTATCGCATAACCCATCAAGAAACCCAAGAATCCTCCGATTCCTATGGAGGTCGCCAGTCCTCCTATTCCTAGGGAGGTAGCTAGAGAAGTAAAATCAACAAACATCCTAATTATTTATCTCAGCACCGCGAATATATGCAGTGTTGACATTTTTAAGTAAATGTTTTACCTGTATATTGTTATGGTTTTTTTGCAACCACCTAACTGCAATAATATTTTAGATTATAATAAATTAGTGAATAATTATCGAAAATTGTACACGGTTCAAAGGTACTTCACATACTTCAAATCAAACAATCTATTAATAACCTTCTTTTATTTCTAGTTGTGAAATTCATAGAATGGTTTCCTTTTTATCAGCAGGTTAGAATGGAATTTGGATTTAGCACCGAAAAAGATCAGGAAGCGGCTGAAAGGCTAAGTAGTATGATAAAAAGGAAAGCATTACAGTTGTCTAAATTGCAAGCAAAGATAGAGGGAAAAGACGTACTTGTTATTGGACCCGGCCCGAGTCTCGAACGAAATATCGAGTTCATTAAGAAGAATAATAAAAAATACACAAAGATAGCCGCTGATGGTGTAGTTGAAATTTTATTGAATAAAAAAATAAGACCAGACGTAGTGGTCTCGGATCTAGATGGGAATCCAAAATATCTAAAGATGGCTGAAAACATGGGGGCAATAATGGTTATACACGCTCATGGTGATAACGTAGAGTATTTGCAAAAATATGTTCCTAAATTTAGAAAAATAATAGGTACTACCCAGGTAATGCCTACTGAAAACGTATATAATTTCGGCGGATTTACTGATGGTGATAGAAGCGTCTTTTTAGCTGAAGAAATGAGAGCAAAGAGTATTACTTTAATGGGTATGGATTTTGATAACAATCCAAGAAAGGTTTCTAAAAATCATGATGTTGATTTTGAATTAAAGCGAAAGAAGTTAAAAACTGCAAAAAAACTGCTTGAAATGCTAGGAAAGCAATCTAAATCTAAATTAATTAACAGATCTGATTCACGTATTAATGGTATAATATCGCAACCATGAAATTCTCATTTAATGTATATCATGAAATAAGCAAAAAGAAAAAAGCGATTTTACATAATTAATTGATGTGAAAAATTATTATATCTTTTTAATTAACTGAATTCTGACATGTCAAGTTTTTCGGAGGATGATATTCGACGGGCAGCAGAAGTACGTGAATGGTTAATGAAAGAGGTTACCAACAAAAAAGAGGAATTGGACAAACTTCGCGAAACACTTCTTATTGTGGATTCCATTTTAAAAAAGGTGAGCTTCATAACGGCTTCAAATCTAGAATCTTCTGCTACTAATTTAAAGGAGAAAACTGTTCCAGAATTCCAATCGGTAAACGAAAAAGGGATTACTAAATCAGACCATGGTTCTGATTTAGCTACGAAGTTAACAAGTACCGATAATAGCCTTAACTTTAATCAGGAAATGGAAATTAGGCCGCTAAAGCGGACCAAAGATGATCTTCTAATATCGAATGCACTATACAATTCAACTTACGTTACCATACCTCTGGCAAATGACATAGTTTTAAACATTAATACACCTCCGTTCAAATCCTTTTTCATAAATCGTATTTTAGAAGGCATGAAGACTAAAGATAGAGAAAAGTTTGAGAAAGGTGAAATTAATGAAAGTCAAATGATAGAATATAAAGTAGATACAGGTGAAAATGGAGACATCAGAAGTATTACGGTTTCAAATTATAGAGAAAGAGAACGACTTAATGAGATTTTTAATACGGCAACATGGGTACTTACAAGAATGCTAGAAAAAGGAAATTAACGCAGATATGGACAAAATTGTAGTACTTGATTTCGGATCACAATACAGCCATCTAATTTGTAGACGGATTCGTGAGTCCAACGTATATTGTGAACTTTTACCTTTTAACTCTCCTGCTAGCTTGATTAAGAAATTACAACCAAAAGGGATAGTATTATCGGGTGGTCCTTCTAGTGTATATCAAAAAGGTTCTCCCAAACCAGATATCGATATCTTTAAAATCGGAATTCCTATCCTAGGAATATGTTACGGTCATCAACTTATTGTCGATCATTTCAACGGGAAAATAAAACGTTTTGATAACAGAGAATATGGTTATTCCGATTTGGTAATTGACAATAATTCAGATTTATTTAAGGGGATTAATAAGAAGATAAAATGTTGGATGAGCCACGCCGATGCGGCTGAAATAATTCCCAATGATTTTGAGATTTTAGCTCATACAGAAAATTCTCAATCTGCCGCGATAGCGAATCGAGTTAGAAAATTTTATGGAATCCAATTCCATCCAGAAGTTTCCCATACTGAAGAAGGGAGTAGAATCCTGAGAAACTTTTCCCAAGCAATTAGTAAGGCTAAACCCGATTGGACAATGCAAAGTTTTATTGACTTTTCTATCAAAGATATCAAAAACAAAGTTGGGGATAGTAGAGTACTATGTGCCATCAGCGGTGGAATCGATTCAACAACTCTGGCTGTATTACTAAATAAGTCAATAGGTAAGAATTTGACGTGTGTTTTTGTCAATAACGGATTATTAAGATTAAATGAGGAAATACAGGTTCATGAATTAATAAACAAATATCTAGGAATTAACATAGTTAAATTTAATGCAGAGGAACGATTTTTGTCGAAGTTAAAAGGCATAAGCGATCCAGAACAGAAGAGAAAGATCATCGGGGAAGAATTCGCTCAAGTATTTGTGGAGGTAACAAAAGACTATGGCCCGTTTCAATGGCTTGCACAAGGTACCCTATATCCAGACGTAATTGAAAGCGGCCTTTCTAAGGGCCCAGCCGCTGTCATCAAGACACACCATAATGTTGGAGGCTTACCTGAATGGCTCAATCTCAAGATATTAGAACCTTTTAGGAGTTTGTATAAAGACGAAGTAAGACAAATTGCAGCTCTTCTTGAAATCCCAAATGAATTCATAAAGAGACATCCTTTCCCAGGTCCAGGATTAGCAGTTCGAATTATTGGTGAGGTGACCAGTGAAAAAATTAGAATTGTAAGACACGCAAGCAACATTGTTGAAAATGAATTAACTACATCAGGTTGGTATAATAAGGTGTGGCAGGCATATGCAGCCGTTGGTGATGATCTTGCCGTCGGTGTACTTGGTGATGAAAGAGTATATGGTCATATAGTAACAGTAAGGATCGTAGAATCTTTGGATGCGATGACTGCTGACTGGTCAAGAATACCCCATGATTTGTTATCCAAAATTAGCAATAGAATAACTAATGAAGTTAATGGTGTAACTTGGGTAACTTATGCAATATCAAGCAAACCACCAGCCACTATCGAACCACAATAATTTATTGATATTGTGTTTGGATGAATTCTACTGCCTCAGCTATTGTAGGAGGTTCGAATTCTTTTTTTCCAATATATAATGATGCATACGCGTTTGAAAATAATAACCTTTCAGTCGTTTCTAGACCCACAAAATATCCCACAAGATCTGCAGAGTCCCAACAATCTCCAGACCCAGTTAGCTTCTTTGGTACAGTATCAAAGGAATTAACAAATACTACTTCCTTTCCGTCAGACCATGCAGCGCCAATCCTTGTATGAAGATCGATTTTTAGTCCAAATTCGGCAGACAATATTTTGACAGCTACTTTTACATTTTCAATAACATTCAAATTCATAGATAATCGGGACTCGAGATTGCACGCTTTTAAAAGGGAAGTACATTCATTCTGATTAATGCTTAATACATCTATTGCATAGCTTAATTTTTTCAATGTATCTCTAAATTCTTCCTTTCTCGTTTCTATATCCGCAGGATCCAAGAAATGAAAAGATTTAGGGCTGTTGGTAAATAAATGGGAAACTAGATCGGTCCCCTTAATGTTGCTTCCCCAATTTGTCAGAACGATACTTTTAGCGGACTTTATTATCTCAAAATCACTCGGGAGGCTAATTAATTCAGGACCAAAATTCTTATTGTCACCTACGTCACTTATCATCACATTTGCATCGTTTTCACGAAACTCAAATGATGTAGTAGAACCATGTTTGCCATTTTTTATTAGAAGGTTAATTCTTCTTCCAAATTTTGAGAAGATTGAACGAAGTATTGATGCTCCAATGTTATCCGCAACGGTAAATAATGTAACTGATAGTCCCATTGTAGCAAGGCAATAAGCGACATTAACTGCATTTCCACCCTTAACATCAAAAGTATTTACACCCCTTATACTTCCGCCTCCAATCGTTGATTTGCTTTTGATCATTCTAAAGAGGTCGTCTATAGAATTTATTTTAATAAACCTGTCTA
>DATEFQ010000105.1:0-7540 GCA_035280585.1 Nitrososphaeraceae archaeon | reverse complement strand
TGATGAGTTTGTCTAAAAAAGGACTGATAGAGTATATTGTACTAAAGGCACAAAAATTCTAAATTCCTGCTTCCCTTGCTGTTGTTTAGAAATATGAGTGATTGCTGTACAAATCGCGCATGGTCCTTGGCCAATTGCTCCCGATGTAAGCGATATAAAGAATAATGGCACTAAATTATTCATAATGACACAGAAGAGCATCTTCCTGCTCCAATCACACAAATTCAGTAACGACAATATTGAGGCTACACTAGTTTGTCTAAAATGCGACGAAGTTTTCAAAAAGGATTTCCCTGTTGACCTTGAAGGACAGACCATACAGTTCAAGTGTCCAGTATGCAATACGGTTGGAGAGGCCGATCTCCCTTACAAGAAAACTGAAGAGCGACTAGAACTTGAAGAGGACTTCGGTGATATTGAACAAGAAAATAGTGAAGAATTTGATGACAGTTATTAATTCCAATTTGTAATTATCGTATTACTTAATCTAAAGTAATACTCAGCATCATTCGAAAAAGGATTAGCATTATATGCAGGGCTTTTAAGGGTCGAACTTACCCCATTCTAATAAATAAGGCTAAACGGATGTAAAATTCAGTATAACGTACTTAAATGACCAAATGTGTCGCCTATTTGTTTTTTATTAAATCTACGTTACTTAATATTGATGATGTGCGAATAGTAAGGGTACTACGCCTCGCCCTAACCAAACTGAGAAAAACATTGTATCTATTATTGACGATGAGAACGATATTACTGAACTTTTCGGGAACGCTTTGCGACGGTTACCTGGATTATCCATATTTACGTTTACCGACCCCACAATTGCACTTGAACATTTCAAAATAAACAAGGGGTTCTATGTTCTAGTAATTTCTGATCTGAGAATGCCAGTAATCAATGGATTTCAATTGTTAAAAACTGTAAAAGATTTGAATCCTCAAGTAAGAACCATACTGATGACGGCCTTTGATGTAGATGATGAACTGTTTTCGGCCTATCGTAAAACAGAAATTATAAATGGGTTTGCTCAGAAACCAATTAAATTAGAAACTTTGATTCAAGAAGTAAGCGGACAGGTGCATTCCTACGAAATGTTAAAAGTAGGTATTTGAGATCTGCTGAGATATATAACCAATTATCCAAATCTTTTAAAAAAGATGCAAACCATGTTCCATTTGCTATTGTTCTGTTCTATCAGAACCCTAAGTATTTTATAATTTATTGAGCATTAAATGATTGCGATAACCGCCAAAAGCCGAAAACACAAGTTTCATTCCGGTGGGCCCTTGTTCTGTAGAGATGGGACTCATCAGTTGTATTGAATTCTCTAGTGATAAGCGTCACGTATTACTGTAATTATGAATTACGGGATCCGGTAACGTTTTAATACTTCAACTCTCCGGCTATATTCTCGTTAATCACACGGACACACATCCTTAGTTTTCTTAACTATGGCGACTATTGCAATTTGATTTTAATGTGAAATATAAAAGATTAATTGCAAATGTCCTAAAGAAGTTACTATGTCAAATGCAGTGAATAGGATAAATTATATCAAGCACAATAGCGTCAGGATAAAAAGGGGGGTACAAAGAGAGGCAATAACTAGGATAATTCTGGAGTTCTTTGGAACTATTAAGAATAACTCCACGGGTATGAAAGGATTTATTGTAATGGATGACTTAGAAGATAAACAGGAATCAGTCGTAATTACTTTTTGGGAAAGGAAAGAAGATATGGATACTTTCTATCGACCAGAAAACAAGCTCCTAAGGGACCTAGTTAAAAAGCTAAATCCTTCATTTGAACGATTGCCAGTAAGAAACGATTATCATGTAGCTAAATTCGAAGCATGATATAAAATGTTAATTCCAGATTATGGTGCGCGCCAATTATTTCTACTTTTGCAAATAATTGAGTATTTTCCATACTTTCTAGAGTACTGAATCAAGAGAATGTATTCCTAATAAAAGGCAGTCTCATATCCTTGATGCTCACCGATGGCGATATCCACAGCAAAAAAAGGTAATGACGAAGAATCTAATGGCATTTTAGAATTCAAAGAATTCCACTTCAAATCTACAAATAAAACTGCAATTAGTGACGGGTCAATCTGATCTGCCTAGTTCAGAGAGGAGACAAGTCGGAGAAATTGTCATGGCCTTTGATCTCAAATTGGATGAAAAAATTTCAACATTCCTAACCGAAAAATAGTTGGGTAAAGACGGATTCGGTTAAGGTGACTAGAAGCTCCCGGTAAGTGACCATTTTCGGCTAAATCTTATAATCTTTGTTGGCTCCAACTATATTATATGCCAGCTAGAAGTATGTGGCAAGGAAATATTTCATTTGGGCTTGTAAACATCCCGATTAAACTTTATACAGCAACAAATAGTAGGGAATATGTCTTTAATCAACTATGCCAAAATGGTCATAGAATAAGGTATAAAAAATGGTGTCCGGAAGAAGAAAGAGAAGTGCCCTACTCTGAGATACAAAAAGGATACGAGGTAGAAAAAGACAATTACTTGGTATTCGAAAAGGAAGAATTAAACAAAGTAAAACTGAAGACAACTCATTCGATTGATATCAAAGAATTCATAGACTACAAAGAATTAGACCCCATATTAATTGATAACAGTTACTATGTTGCAGCAGATACGAAAAAAGGTAACGAAAAAGCTTATGCACTATTAATAAGAATATTAAATGACAACAAATTGGTTGCGATAGGTAAGGTCATAATCAAGGACAGGGAAAATGTGGTCGCTTTAAGACCCTACCAGAGAGGGCTCGTCATGCATGTTTTGAATTATCTAGACGACATGAAGCCTGTAGATGAAATACCCGATATGGGTAGCACAAAATCAAAATTGGATCCTGAAGAACTTTCGCTTGGTAAGATACTGGTGGACAAATATCGTAGCAAAGAATTCGACATTGGTGACTATTCTGACACCTATGTAAAAGAGCTTAGAAAGCTCATAGAGGCAAAGAGTAAAGGCAAAAAATTTGTTTCATCTGCTCCAAAGGAGGCCAAACCTACCAAAGATCTACTCGAGGCTCTTAAGGCCAGCATAGAAAGTAAGAAGTAAGTGCCGATGGTTTTTTTGATATTGCCTGCGCTATCCATAATTTCCAAATTTGAATTTAGACGATATGCAATTCTAAATTCACCAAAATTTTGTTCGAGGTCGTAGTAAACGAAACCTAAACCATTACTCTCCACATACAATAAAAAAAGGAACTTTCACAAAACGAATGAACCAGAAGGTACGCTGACAGAACAGCCGACAGAAGGAAAGCTGAGGAATTTCGTAGTTCAGAAACATGATGCTTCTAGACTCCATTATGACTTTAGATTGGAATCAGAGGACGGTGTTCTTAAATCATGGGCCGTTCCGAAAGGCCCTTCAATGGATCCAAAAATTAAGCGCCTTGCAGTTATGGTGGAAGATCATCCTTTTGATTATTTACTCTTTGAGGGAACTATACCGAAGGGTAACTATGGAGCGGGCACTGTCATAGTCTGGGATACGGGCAGCTACTCTAGCAATGAACATATAGCAAAACAGCTGGAAGCAGGAAAATTGTCCGTTCAGTTATACGGGAACAAGCTAAAAGGACTATTTAAGTTGATAAAAACTAAAAAAGAAAGCCAGTGGCTCCTAATCAAAGCGAAAGACAGGTACGTCTCTGAAGATGACTTGACTTTGATTAGCCCTGAGTCTGTTCTTAGCAGTAAAACGAATTCAGACATAGAGTCCGAGCCCGAGGCTATACTGGGTTCTAAGAAAAAAATTTCAAAGAAAAATTTTCCCCGTTTAAAAAGAGGGATTGATGACGAAACAAGCAGATCTGGAGATATAATAAAGCCAATGCTAGCCCACCCTTTTGAAAAAGCCTTCGACAGTAAAGAATGGGTTTTTGAAGTCAAATGGGATGGAGTCCGGGCGATACTATTCAAGAGAAACAAGGAAATCAGAATTCAGTCAAGAAATGGCAACGATATAACAAAACACTACCCAGAGGTTGTGGCTGCTGCCAAGCTCAGTTTGAGGGCATGTGAATCAGCAATCTTGGATGGAGAAATTGTAGTCTTAAACGAACAAGGTATTCCGGATTTTCATACACATCAGCACAGGATGCATGTCCAGAGCCTTCAAGAGATTATGGCATTGTCGGTAGAGCATCCATCGACTTATTACGTTTTCGATATTCTCTCCAAAGAGGACCAAAACATAGAGGGGCTTGGATACCTGCATCGGAGAGAAGTGCTCTCTTCAATATTAAAAACTAACAATACTATCAAAATATCCGAATTTATCAAAGAAAAAGGAATCGATATACTAGCGAGCAGTAAACTGTTGAAGCTGGAAGGCATAGTAGCAAAACATAAAGACAGTATTTACAGGGAAGGCATCAGGTCTAGGGACTGGCTAAAGATAAAAAATACAAAAACTCAGGATTGTGTGATTATCGGATATACAGAAGGTTTAGGAAGTCGGGCTGACCACTTTGGCTCCTTGGTATTAGCAGTATATTCCGCTAGTGAAAAAAAACTAAAATTTGCGGGACATGCAGGAACGGGTTTCAATGATCAATCACTGGAGGAAATATATTCAAAGCTAAGGGAACTGGAAATAAAATCAAAGCCCGTAGATAAAGTTCCTTACCTCAACAGGGCAACAACATGGTTAAAACCAGTTCTCGTTGCAGAAGTCAAGTTTGATGAATGGACTCCTGACAGTATTCTGCGAGCTCCAGTATTCATGCGACTTCGAGACGACAAGAAACCGGAAGATTGCGTAATTGAGGCAGATAACCCAATCAAAGAACTTTCCCAAATTGGTAATGGACCTAAGAATACAAAACCTAAGGGCCAAACCACACCATTAAAGAATAAACCAAATTACATCGATAAAGTATCGGCCACTAATGTAAATAAAGTATATTGGAGTGCGACAAAAAGTCATCCACCATTTTTAAAAGGAGACTTAATAGATTACTATGACAAAATAAGTGAGTCTATTTTACCATATTTAGAGGACAGACCTCTATCGTTGAGTCGATATCCCAATGGGATTACAGGCAAGACTTTTTATCAAAAAGATTGGGATCAGAAGAAACCTGATTTTGTCACAACGGCCAAAATTCATTCAGAGCGTAGAGGTGATAGTATTAATTACATAATATGTAACAACAAAGAAACATTACTATGGGTAGCAAATCTCGGTTGTATAGAAATGCATCCATGGTATAGCAGAATTAACGACTTTCGTAGTTGTAATAGTTCTACAAAGTTGTTTGAAGAAAAGTGCGGACTTAATTTTCCTGACTTTATTGTATTTGACTTAGATCCTTACATCTATTCTGGTAAAGAAAAAAAAGGAGAAGAACCGCAATACAATGTAGCCGGTTTCAAAGCAGCGGTAGATATTGCACATGAATTAAAAGATACCTTCAAGGAATTAAAAATCAAATCTTATTTAAAAACATCTGGCAAGTCAGGAATTCACATTTACGTTCCTGTCGCTAATATCTATTCTTATGAACAGTCTAAGAGTTTTGCAGAAGCCGTAGCCAAAACAATGGCGGATAAGCTTCCGAAAAAAATTACATTGGAATGGAGCACATTAAAACGAAAGGGCAAAGTGTTCTTTGATTACAACCAAAATGCAAGAGGAAAAACAATAGCTTCTGTTTATTCTCTGCGACCTACTGCAGATGCAAATGTCTCGATGCCAATTGAGTGGGAGAAAATAGATGAGATTCTCCCGACGGATTTTACAATTAAAAATGTGCCCGAGATTATTCGCAAGCAGAGCGCATGGGAGGGGATACTTTCTGATAAACAAGATATTGGAAAATTGATTTCTCAAGCAGAACAAATTTCATGAATGTATTAATTCAATTGTAATTAATTTATAGTTTATAGAACTATAACAATCAATGCAAGGTACATGTGATCACTGCGGGTCGAGCAACGTACAAGTGGAAGAAAAAAAATTAGGTAATCTAGTTAAGCACGTTTGTCGTGAATGTGCTTGATTGACTAAATTTTTTTTATTTTTTAAGGTATGATTTCTTTTAGCTTGCCGAGAAGAATGACTTTTTATCAAAGATTCATTTTCGTTTCTTCAAATCATTTTATAAAATATTGTACCTAGATTTTTGTGAAGTCCTTGTTCTCAATTTATGATAAGGGCGCGAAAGTAACCATCACAACAATAGGAGCGTGAGACTATCAGCAATAAGAAATTCAAGATGTTGATAGCTGAGTACGAAGATGATATACTTGTCTTGTACAGGGACTATTTTAGAAGTATGGGACATGAGGTAATTTATTCCTCTCAGAGCATAGACGATCTTATGGCTAACCTTGAAAAAAAACTTCCGGATATTTGCATACTTGATTATAAATTTCCAAAATCCGGTAACGGACTTGATGCCGCAATTAATCTATTAAAACAATATCCTGCAATGCCAATTTTATTTATAACTGCATACGAACACCTCCTCAAAGAAATGCAGGCAATTCCGTTCTTTCAAGACAAGAAATTTTCTGTCTTGGTAAAACCGGTTATGCTAGCAAAAATTGAGGAAGAGATTTTAAGACTAACAAATATAAGATAATCTGTGATATGAAAATTAGAACAAATATTATCTCTTTGGATATTAGCTTACAATATGAATTTTTTGCACACAGACACTCGACAATATCACAGTCAGCATGCATGTTGGAAACACAGGGGCCAAATGTAGTACCTCCCGGTACCTCGCCTCGATTCTTGATAGTTACTTCACTATTTTTTGGTAACTTGATTGTAATTCAATTTACATCAGCTACTTGGGATTTTTAGTAAAAAAAAATTTAGACCGGTTCTTCCTTATCTTTGTTTTCGTCGACCATTTCTGCTGCTTCTTCCCTTAAGTTTTCAGCGGGTCCTGTCGTTTCTGGATTATCCTCGGCTGCACCGGCCTTTCTTTGGTTCTTTTGCGCCTCGTCAAGTTCACCGCTATCTTTTCTGTTTTCACTCATTGCAATACATTCTACAACAAACATTAAGTATCTATGCAGGTTGCAAATATGTGAATTTTAATCAACGTCGAATTAAAAAGACAATATAATCATTTGGACAAAGCATTTTTCTTTGCCAGTTTTGTACAAAGACTCAATTGATTCTTTTCGGTCTTCAGAATTGATTTTACCGTTCTTTTGAAATGTCTGTTGTTTAAAAGCTTTGCAATAATAATTATGATCTTATAATTCTTTATCTGGAACATTTCTGCAAACACAGATACTCCAATGCTTTTTGCTGGTTCGGTCTGTCCACCAAGTATCTTTGCAACAGTAAAGACTCTTTCAGAACTGTTTCTGCCTCTGTCAGTTTTATTGTGCTATAATTTAGTCTCTTGGAGCGTGATAAATCTTGAACCAGTTCCTGTATGTGGTATTCATATTTCACTGCCTCATTTTCTAAAGTGAAGATTTTTTTTTAAGTTTTGATTTTAACAACTTCCTCGAATCAATGAG
>DATEFQ010000104.1:0-4953 GCA_035280585.1 Nitrososphaeraceae archaeon | reverse complement strand
TAGTCTCTTGTTATTTGAGTTCTCATAGCATATACAATAAGGAATATACATCGATTAGCGCTACAATTTGTTCTTTTTCTCTGTCCATTTTTGTCCACATTTGTTCCAAGTGAATCCAACTAGAGAACCACTAGAGGCATGGGGCTGGTCGGATTCGAACCGACGACCTCCAGCGCCCGAGGCTGGCATCATACCAAGCTAGACGACAACCCCCAGTTGATAATCAAAACTGCCTCAATATAATATAAGATGCAAGTTTTTAATGCTGTGGCGGTCTTTTATGAGATTATTAGTCAAATTCATTTATGAGAGGAGAATTAATTCTTCTAGAAGTATGACTAACTATGTTTGATTGAATCAGTTTTTTTACAATGTTCATTGCAAATGGTAATGCTCCAGTCGCACCAGGAGAATTATAATTCAAAACGTGTAATGATGATTCGCCTTCTACAACTAAACTCTCCGATGCAAATTTTCCGTTCCTATCAATTAACTGTGATCTAATGCCTGCTCTGCCTCTTTGTTTAAAATCAGAGGGATTCAAGGACGGCAAAAATCTTCTTACTCTGTTTATCATATTTGTTTTAGAAAAGGAGCTTGAAAATTCATCTGATACCAAACGTAGAAACTGTGTATTTAAAAACAATTTTAACAATCCTATTTTGAACGAATCAGATATTTTAGGGATAACGTTTTTCAAATTATCATAAAAATTATAAGAATATGGACCAAAAACTGGAACTGCATTTGGTCCGACTTCGCATCTTTGATCACTTCTAATTATCCAGTGTGGATCCAAAAAGGGATATTCTGTATATCGTGGCACTGAATAGATACTTCTTTTAGTAAGATTGCTGTATTTTTGAGGGGCTATCCAATATTCTCCTCTAAAATGAAGATCAGTGTATTCTTTCGCAAGATCAAAACTGTGTGCAATGTCGAGTGAATTGCCTCCTGCTGCATTTATTATGTAATCTGTAGATATCTCTTCGACAGTACCTACGATTGTCATTCTCCTGTTAGCAGCCGTATTTGTATTGAAATGTACCGATTTGAATTTGTTTTCAAAGGATGCCTTACAGCCAAACTTGATAGCATCTTCCATAAGTTTTTGATTAATGAGAGCATAATCAGTTGAAGCATCTCTGTAACACACAATCCCAGATTCACATTTTAGATTAGGTTCAAATTGGAGCATTTCGTCTTTATTTAAAAACCTTATATCCTCTTTTTTCAATCCATTCTTGTAAGCCCATTCAACATGTTTATGCAAGGCGTCAATTTCATTGTCACTAATTGCAATCTCAATTACCCCATCTTCTTTAAATGGTAATTTGTGTAGTGCGCAATATGTCTTTATCATGTCAAATCCCTTTAGCGCATACAATGCAGTCGATGACTTTCTATCCGGATTATAGTAAAATGGGGCATGAACTTTTCCAGTATTCCTGCTAGAAGTATGCAGACCAACTTTTTTCTCTTGTTCAATTATTGTAATTGATGAATCTGTCATGGTTGACAGAAAATAGGCAACAGCACAGCCTAATATACCTCCACCGATAACTGTAATATCATAACTATCTTTCAATTATTACTAACCTTTAGTAGCACCGAAATCACTGATACACCGTTTAGTTTATTGCCGTTATTATTTATTATACTCAATTAGTACTCTACTTCATATTTTGCTTCTTTCTATAATTTAGGTGATAATCTAAAGATTTATAAAAAGCAACAATCGAAGAAGCATTCAGTATTTTTCCATCATATAGTAACTGTTTAATCTTATCAATTGTTACGATCGTAGGTTCAATTATCTCCATCGTCCCTAAATTTTGCTTGCTTTCTTTAACTATATCATAACCAACAAATAAATTGCCAACCTGTTCAAACATAGTGTAATCCAACGTATATGAACCCAAGCTGATAATATTATTTGCCTTATAACCAGTTTCTTCTTTTAATTCTCTGCTTGCAGCTTCAATCGGTGTTTCACCAGGATCAATGTATCCAGAAGGAGCTTCAATTTGATATGAGTTAATCAAATGTCTATAGCTCCTAATTACAAGAATTTCGTTATTTGAAACAAAGGGGACAATGGTCGAATAATTTTTTCTTTTTGCCCTTGTATAGATCTTTTTTTTGCCGGTTATGTTCAGTACGTCTTCATATAGTTCGATATAGTTATTGGAGTATATTTTCCGTGAGGATTCTAAATTCCAGCGAGATACTAGATTCATATGTTAATCGTGTTATTACAGATATTTGCTTCTTTGTAAATTGTTTTACTATTTTTGGAGCGGAGATACATTTTATATTTTTTAATTACTCTTATTTAACACATATTTGAGAATGTACGTTCAGTTCATCTCGTACATTATACTCCTGCTCGCTTGACATTTCCGTATAGACAGGCGTTTTGCAAATCTTTAATCTCATGAAGCTTATGTTTCCTGATCTCAACTATGTATCCACTAGTAGAATGATAAAAAATGACCTTATCTTCCGGATAAAGTGATAGCATTGCGTGATTTTCAGGATCTGACGACATGTGTCTTAAATGAATCCGTTCCCATGAAAATAACTCATCAATATCTCCATTAAAATGAAAATTACTACCACATGGGCAAGTTGAATCCCTCCAATTTCCTTCTATATTTTTAAGCCATATGGTTCCTTTATCGGGGGATCGCAATATCTAGAGATGTATCATACCATCAACATATATACTATTACTCTGATTTTCTCCAAATATCGGTGATATGTTGCTCTGCTCACGAGAGCCAGGTCGTATACAATATAATAATCATTGATCAATCATTGATCAATTTTCGTTGAATGAGCGCATCATTAAAATCAATACCATTCCAGACAATGTCAAACCCAATCTTTGGGATAAATGAGGTGATACACTCTTCGGGTATATTGTTTTGTACCAGGAACCTAACTGCATCCGATAGTTTTTTAAGCTTATCAAGTTCTGGTAACAATTCGTCAATTTTATCATTAGATATCAAATAATTATCAAGTAACAAGAATCCTTTTAGCCTATTTTTTATGACCGTTGTTGAAGCATCATGGTTTGATTGAAGGTTTTTAATTGTCTTTAAGACCGATTCAACAGGAATGTTTTGCTTATCCGATACTTGTTTAAGAAAGATAATTTTATTTGCCTTGTCTTCAATAATAATTTCTAATTCTTTAACTATTGAATTATTAAAATTGATTGAAATATCATCGATGATTCTAGAATCAATATCTTTCAAATATTTTATTATTGGACCAAATGGGATTTGATCTTTCTTATAAAAAATTAAATTATTTTTAGCTATATATTTTGAAAATATAGAATTAATCATTATTTTATCTCCATTCTCAGAAATATAGTTATCCATATTTGCAACGATTAACAAGTCGGAACCCACTGACGATCTGGATTTTATATCCAACAAGTCTTTTATTTTTTCCAATTTTCTTTTTAGATACTCGCTTGTCCAGAAGCCCACTATCTCCAAATAAACTTTAATTTCGTATTTTTCAAAAACAAAATCAGGTATGAAAGCTTTACCATTAGATAATATCAGTGGATCAGGTTCTCGGATGAGATTCCATCCAATTGAAAACTTTAGAAATTTGTCCATAAATTTTTTTTCAACAATGCTATCAAAGTTATCTAGAGCAGAATTATATAATGATCCAGAGTCCATGTTTGACTCTGGTTGAAGGTGAACCTTTGAAGCGTCAAATAGAGGTAGGTCCTTATCCTTGCTTGAGATCTGAAACCTATAGGTTTTTCTGACACCAGAAATAGATTTTCTTAAAATTATTGCATCAATCGACCAAATATCAGTAAATATTATCAATGGAATTAGTTTGGCCATTGCCATACCGTATCTATCTGTTAGTCTTACTATGCTGAGGGGACCTTCAACAGTACATACAACTCTCTTGTCTTTTTTGCCATTGAATACCTTATCTTGGCTTCTTGTTTGCCTATTTGACTCTGATTCCAAATTATTTTCATGATGCAGAAAGTACATCAATCCAAGTTGTTTTACTTTCCGCAAAATCTTTTTCCAGGTAAAACCTCCGTAAACACTGAATTCTAGTTTGACACAGTTTAGAAGAAGACTCTGAAGAATAGAAATATTGTACCACGAGATCAGTTGCAATGGAGACAATGATTCAAAATTTTTCAGGTACTTGTTTTTATCTAAATCAGCCCACATAGCAATTTCCAGCTCGTTTGTCGTTAAATCGCTTTCTGATGCAAATTTTTGAAGTATCTGCTTTCTTTCGTCTTCCGTTACTGCATAGCCTTTCCGAGAAGATTCTTCAAATATTTTTCTTCTAAGATTTATTGCATTAATTGCAATATTGTTCCCATCAAGAGTAAATGCTGCGCTAGGTAGTGCATATTCACATCTTTGTTCTAGAAGATGACAGATACCTCTAACAAGTTTATAATCCGTATACTTGGCTTCTATTTTTAAGAGATTTTCATCTAGTTTTGCTTTGGAAACACCTTTTGTGGTCATTTCTTCAAACATTTTTACTAATTTCACAGCTAACAAACGTTGATTCTCATCCTGAGAATCGTAAAATACTGGTGTTATCTGATTCAGTTTACTTGAAATGCGTACTCTCAATAGTTCTATAGGCAACATTTACAACTATTACTTCATGTATTGATGATAGCGGATTTAAATAATATCTGCCAAAATAAATTTCTCATCCACTGAATGGTTGAAATTGAGGTAATAATATTAGACCCAACCAATTAGAATTAGTAGTAATTGGTATTGTCTTGTCCCAGTACCCACCCTCTCTCCCAAAAGTGTCTCAAGTCTTAAATGTAATAGGTCTACATGATGAATAGAATGAGAAATAAAAAATCAACGTATTCAAATTCTCATGTGCAAGAAGATAATATAGAAAACTCTGAAAATAATT
>DATEFQ010000103.1:0-37438 GCA_035280585.1 Nitrososphaeraceae archaeon | reverse complement strand
AATGATTCAAGACTCAATCCGTTCCGGTAAGTATCCGATGGAAGGTCAACAGAAAAAATTTTCAGGTTCGGTACAAATTATCAATAGATCAGAATCTGAAGATCTAAAAAGTAATGATATTAAAATTGAAGTTAGAATACAAAATCTGTATACGGTAAACAATTATTTGCCTGGCATTGAGCATCTGCCGGGAATTATTGAAATGGATATTTTAGATTCTTTTAAAATGCTTTGTAGAAGGTCAGAAAGATTGTCATCAGAAACAATTAGCATAAAATGAGTGCATTTTTTAAAGTGCTCCATCGGTCCCTATTCTCATTTTTTTACAAAATGAAGCAAATGTTAAGTTCAAGTTAATAAAAAGTAGATCATTATTAAAAAACATCTAACTAATTTACTACCCATGGATGGTGCTGCATATTACTATGGCAAGATCCTTGCGTTTGATGAAGCGAACTAATACTTTCAATCATTACTTCAAAATATTTCTTGGAAGAACGATGAAATAGTTGTATTTGGAAAAAATATAGTTACCAAAAGAAAAACCGCATGGTATGGTGATTCTAGCTACGTATATGTTTATTCAAATATTGAAAAGAAAGCATTACCATGGACAAACGTGCTTGTAAGCCTTAAGCAAATTGTTGAGAATCACTCTAATACAAAATTTAATTCTTGTTTATTGAATTTGTATAATGATGGTAATGTAGGAGTAGGTTGGCATAGTGATGATGAAAAATCAATCGAAGACAGTAGCTGCATAGCTTCAGTCAGTCTCGGTGCCGAACGCAATTTCACTTTTAAGCATAAACAAAGTAAGAAGATTATTTCGATATTACTTGAACATGGTAGTTTATTGTTAATGAAGGGTATAATCCAAAAAAACTGGCTACATTGCTTACCCATATCTGTTAAAGTCACACTCCCAAGAATAAATTTAACATTCCGAAGAATGGTTACCTAGATTCCTTTTGATCATCAAAATACGATGTGCCAGTAGCTCCGTTATCTTTATTTAGATTTGAAATAGATACTAAATGGTGATTATGTACTTGAAGTTCACCGTTTCGGAATAAAAAAATTATGGAGATATCGTTACTGTTCCTTTCATTGTCGTGGGATGATAGAGACAATGGTAAGTCAGAGTTTCACCTTGACTTAGTGCTGGAACTACAAGTTTGCCTGACTTGCCAGCTAAAATATCCCCACTAGTCGCGACTTGGTTTGCTCCTTCAGTTAGAATCAATTGATGTTTTGAATCTGTCGGGTTCTTCAACTGGACGACATTATTATCGTCAAGTTTAAAATTTAACGTCGGATTTGTTCCCTCTTTATCAACCCAAGTATAGACCCCTTTTTTCTCGTTGGCGTTTAATTGAACTGAGTTAGTTTGGTTTTTGCCACTTGCTGTTGTGTCCTGACTTTTAATCGGGCTTGCGATAGGTGCGATAGGTGAGCTTTCATACGATGACACACGAACAATCTTACCCGGGAGATTAATATCTTGTGCAAATGCAGATTTTTCTATTTGTTGGAGTGCTCCTGATACTGACATGCTAAGCCATGCGACGTAAACAATTGATGCTGCAATCGCTATACTTAACGGCTTTGTCCTATTCATATGTTACTCATTGTATTATCAAAGAGTAGTTATATTGATTCCTTACCTTTGTTTAGTTACCATGGTTCAGCTATTAATTAAACTCAAGTTATAATTATTCCAACTGAAGGCCTATACTAAGAGGTTTTGCTAGAACTTGGAACATGATTTTGTAATCGGGATTGGTCATAAATCTTGGATGGTGGATGATCACAGGAACCGAATACAATCAAATTGATATATACGATGTAACACAATTATTTTAATGGTAAATCTCAGCATTTCTAGAGCATGGAGTAATGGTCATAATAGAACTTTCACAGGGTTTGATCCTGATGATGATAAAGTTGAAGTTCGCGCAAATGGAAACACTCCATGTGTAATTGATGGTAATGGTAATTGTACGATTACTGGAAATAGGAGAAGAATTTATTGCTATTACAATAATTATAATGCTATACTTACTGTGACTATGATACCATATTTTAGAGATTTGAAAGACAACTGTTCTTTGAAAATGAGATCAAGGCACAATGAACCTGGTACTACTTGCAATGGAGGTGGCCCATTAGATGGAAATAGATTTGGTGGATATGGATTTGCCGTAAATAGTAATGGATGGAATGCAAAGAGAGAATCTACACACAACTGCCATGACCAGCACAACTCAGGACCAGTTCCAGAGATAATACAAAATGACAAAGCAATAATTTTACGACATACAGTTAAAGATGATGATGCAACTGTACATCAAATAGGTGAAATTGACTACATGGATGGAAACGGCTTTCGTAAAGTAATGGACATCTTCGATAACTCACCAGAAACGTGGATGATGGATAGAAACTTGTATGCGACAAAGTCATACTTTTGGATAAGAAATAATGGTTCCGGGTCTATTACCATCAGAGATGTTAACCTAGAGATACTTCCATAATTGTATTCTTCGATGTTTGGTCTAATTGGTAAAATGCAATCAACTTAGTGTGAAATTTTATTTAAATTCATTACAATTTTGTTTAAGGTACTTGCTAAGCATACAAGAAAAATTAATCTATCGAATGGGTTATCATTATATACTTAAGAATAAGGCAAATCTTTCAGATAAGCAAATGTGATTAAGAATAAGTGATTCAAGTAGTTCGTGAAATTTCGGTCGATGGAAAAAAAATCTTACTAGTTAGGGGAGATATTACTGAAAGATCTGTAGACGCAATAGTGAATCCAGCAAATTCTTATTTAAGACATGGCGGTGGACTTGCAGCTGCAATAATAAAGAAAGGAGGAAAAATAATCCAAGAGGAAAGTGACAAAATAGGTCAAGTCCCAGTTGGTAATGCTGTTATAACAGGTTCAGGAAATTTGTCATGCAAAGCAGTTATTCATGCAGTGGGACCAAAATATGGAGAGGGAAATGAGGATCAGAAGTTGAGGTCAGCTCTGAAAAATGCTTTAAAGCTTGCAGAAATTAATGGATTCAAAAGTATAGCTATCCCTGCAATAAGCTCAGGTATATTTGGTTTTCCTAAAGATAGATGTGCAAAAACATTGGTAGATGAATTAATGCGTGTTATTAAAAGTAGTTCGATACCAAAGTCAGGAGCTAGCTCTCTTCAAATTTTTGAGTTTTGTATTATCGATGAGGAAACTTTGCAACACTTCAAGGTTGAATTTGATCGTATAAAATAAGCAGAAATTCCACTGACAGGTCAAGTTACATCAGTGTCGACTGATAATTAATCTCAATTACCTAATAAGATCCTAAACAAGAATTACTTCAGCCTGAAGATCAATTATGAATTGGCTGCCATCCACAGAACCATTGTAGCTTGAAATCGAGTAAAAGTTTCATGAGTAAGTATTATAACAAAATCCTTGGTCTGAAAACGTTCTTTTAATCAGCATGTATATTTTCTTTCACATTTGATAAAAAATATTCTTTGTAAGAGGCTGTATATGATAGAATGTTTGAAGTCTGGTAAGGGATTTTCAGTATGAATTCACGTAATCATAGAATTATGGTCCTACTTACTCTACTCTGTATTCTTTTTCCATCATCTTTTCATCTCATAACAAGTGGCGAAACCACATTGTGTGAATCTGGAAAAACGACCTGCAAGGGAACGGACAAGACGGATGTTCTGATAGGAAATGAGACAAACAAAATGAATGGTCTTCAGGGAAGTGACTATATTCTTGGACTCTCAGGTAATGATAACATTATTGGTGATAACGGGACTGATTCCCTGATTGGTGGAACAGGGGATGATGTGATCGACGGAGGTGGCAGCGATGATTCAATATTTGGTAACACTGGTAACGATAACATTGCAGGTGGATTAGGTGCTGACGAAATAATGGAAGGAGAAGGAAATGATACTATTTTAGGAGGTGCGGATCCTGATACCATTATTGCAGGGCAAGGCAATGACTTTATTGTAGGTGCCCATGGGGCTGATGAAATAAGTGGTGGCCCAGACGACGACATAATCTATACCGCAGATAGGAATACAACGGAGTCAGACGGCGCCAAGGATATCGTCAATTGCGGAGAAGGGAATGATAATGCATGGATAAATACTAGTATTGACAAAGATGAGGTGACTGCTGACTGTGAATATATTCACAAAGGGTAAATAGACTTTATTAATTTAAGTATTAAGCGACGGCTGATTGGAATAAAGAAGAGGAATTCGATTTACTTAATATAAAATACATGTATTGTCAAACCACTTGTCTTAAGTAAAGGGGCTCAAAATATTGAGATTAGAATGCTGTCTTGGCAAAAGGCCTTGAAATTAATTTTCTCCTTACAGTTTTAGCTTTAGGCGTTGGTCATATGGATATTTGGATTATCAAGCGAAGTATAACTATTCAAAGCAAAGATTGTCACATGTCATGGTTCCACAGTTTGTACCACTGCGACTTAGTTGGATAGTTAGCGATGCATGATGTCTTTGGCAGTTAGTAGCTATGAAACCACTAAATGTGAACATGAATATGAAATCTGAAGTCGGCATTAGTAATTTTATGCGTAAATAAATCATTTATATTATCATATAAATTACATCGAGTTGGCTTTGGCAGGCAAAAGTTACATTATTATGATAGTACTAGGTTTGACTTTGACATTTTTATTGACTGTATTCCATACGCAAAATATTTTCGGTTTAGAATCAACAGGATTATTACCGACACAATCTGCAAATTACAAGTTTATTAAAGAATGGGGCTCTAAAGGGACGGAAGATGGACAATTTCTGCGCCCCCACGATCTAGAATTTGATAATAATAACACATATCTTTATTCCGTAGACAGAGACGGAAACAGAATACAAGTATTTGATAAGAATGGTGCGTTTCTTTTCAAGTTTGGACAAAAGGGACAGGGTGATGGACAATTCTTAGTTCCATATGGGATTGATGTTGATGCTAGGGGTCATGTATGGGTTGCCGATAGAGGAAATCATAGAATACAGCAATTTGATAGTAAAGGCAATTTCATTTCGAAGTTTGGTAATTTGGATGGACATCCGAGCAGTGAACCGGGAAAATTTGATAACCCGAGATTTGTGGAAGTAGACAAGGCATTAAAATACGTGTATGTTGCAGATTCTAAAAATAATCGTATTCAGCAATTTGATATAAATGGCTCCTTTGTGAAAACAATTGGTAAACTAGGAAGTAATCCCGGTGAGTTTAATCTTCCTACGACTATTGAGATCGACTCAAAAGGCAACTTTTTTGTAAATGAGAGAGGAAATGAGCGTATCCAGAAATTCGATAGCAATTGGAGGCCCTTGTTGTCTTGGGGAGGTAAAGGCTCCTCCGATAATCAGTTTTGTCATATGGAACATATAGCGCTAGATAAATTTGATAATGTGTATGTAACCGACCCTCAGTCAGATCCTGGTTGTAGCAAACAACCTCGTGTGCTAAAATTCGACAGTAATGGTAATTTTATTGCAAAGTTTGGTTCCTACGGAACTGAACGCGGGCAGCTTGTAGATCCGGAACACTTGGCAATAGACAATGAAGGCAATGTATACGTATCAGATCGACACAATAATGAAATACTTGTATTCTCACCTGTCTCTAATAGTCAGAGTGGACACATACAGCATGTGGATGGATACTTTTCGGGGCGGATTGTACATGAACTCGAGTAAGCTCTGTAAAATAAGTTTAAATCATTATTCTGAGGCAGTAGGATAATTGAGTCTTAGACCATTTGAGATACTACAAAATTTGTTGATAGGCGTGGGAAAAATTTGGGTACAGATAGATAAAAGGATTCAAAGTTATGGAAAAGGATCGGCCAATTATCAAGTATCAGACTTGATCCTTACTTGCCTTCCTATGGTGCTATTATGCATGATCTTTTTATTTGTTGTATCAGAACACCCGATACTTGGTCAAATTCAAAACCCTAATGTAACCGCTACCAATCCCCAACCCACTCAATCGATATCACAACCTTCACTAAGTGACACTAAATTAAGGATAGAAGAGGTAGCAGAAGGATTTGATTTTCCAACAAGTATGGCCTTCTTGGGAAAAAATGATGCCATATTGCTAGAAAAGAATACTGGGAGCGTGATAAGACTGTTAAATGGTAACGTCACGCATCAACTTTTGCACATTGATGTTTCATTCAGAGACGAACGAGGATTATTAGGATTGGCCTTGTTACAAAATGGAAGTTCAAACGCAAAAAATACTTTTGTTTTCGTATACTACACGCACTGTCCAAAGGTATCAGGACAGGCACAAACTCCTCAAAATTGCGGAAATTATGTGAATAGATATAGACTTGATACAAATAATTATACACTCACAGATCCCAAATTAATACTGAGTTTACCGGCTCTACCAGGGCCAAGCCACAATGGGGGCAAGCTCCTAATGGATAAAGAACATAATCTATTTGCTACTATAGGGGATTTACAACCAACTAATTATAATCAAAACGTGGTAGGTTATGATACCAAAGCACAGAATATTATGAATGGGACCGATCCTGATGGCCGCGCGGGAATTCTGAGGGTAACTCCTGACGGCAAGCCGGTGGGGAAGGGGATTTTAGGTGACGTTTATCCTCTCAATATATACTATGCATACGGAATAAAAAATAGCTTTGGTATAGGAATTGATCCACTAACAAATAACTTGTGGGAGTCAGAGAATGGACCACAATTTGGAGACGAAATTAATCTAGTCAAACCAGGGTTCAATAGTGGATGGGAAAAAGTACAAGGGATTTGGAAATTAAACAAGACTAGGGATATAGAAGCGGTATATAACCCATCAGATAAAGGTGTAGGGCTAGTCAATTTTGGTGGTAAAGGAAGTTATAGCAAGCCGGAATTTGTATGGGAGAAACCTGTAGGACCAACTGCACTGACATTTTTAGATTCAAGTAAGCTTGGTAAACAATATCAAAATGATATTTTCGTGGGTTCAGTGAAAAACGGTATAATCTACCATTTTAAACTCAATAAAGATAGGGAATCGTTTTCATTATCAGGCGATCTTTCAGATCTGATGTTCAACAAGAAGGATGATCCTGCTCAGATAGTATTTGGAAGAAATTTTGGAATAATTACCGATCTTGTAGTCAGCCCCTATGACGGTTATTTATATGTGGTATCAGGAATTAAAGGGAACGATAAAGGAGTAATCTACAGAATAGTTCCCAATTCATGATATTGGAGTTTTATGCTCTTTTATTGAATATTGACGATATCTATCTGTGTTCCCAAATAGTAAGTTCGAGGATACCTAATAGCGACATGTTATTTTTATCATTAGCGGTATTGATTGGTAAACAATCTGTAGTTTTTATTTTGGAGGATTAACTTTTGAGCATTTACCAATCAAAAATTTAAAATATGGCGTTACTCGAGGTTAAATTCTCTAATTAAATGACCTATAAGAAAGTCCCAGGACAAACGGCAAAAGTTTATGCAGCTTCCTTCCTTCTGGCTTTTTGTTTTATTTTCTTTTTGTTTTCGAGTTTGTATCTCATAAGTTATGCAGATAGTGCCGGAGATCCATTTATGTCAAAAAGGTTTCAAGAATTTAGTTTTGTTACTGCCGGCGACTTTGGATGCGGTGATGAACCTAATAGAACAATAGATGGAATGATAAAGAAAAACCCAGAGTTAGTTATCGTACTCGGAGACCTATCGTACAATAAATCTGCTGCATGTTGGTTAAATTCCATTATTCCGTTAGAGAACAATAGCAGGGTAAAAATTGCGTTTGGAGAACACGATCTTGACAGAAAGTTGATAAGGTATAATAGTTACATGAATCACTTTAATCTAACCAAGCCGTATTATTCATTTAACTATCAAAACGTTCACTTCTTAGCGTTGGCTACTGCCAAGAATTCTATGATCCCATACAGAAATGGATCGGAGCAGTATAATTTCGTTCAGGAAGATCTAAAGAACGCTCATAACAATGAGAGCATTGACTGGATAATAGTATACACATTCAGACCACTTTACTCCTCTGTTACAGAACATTACGGGGATGATGTATTACCAAAAACGTTTCATACGTTGTTTGACAAATATGAGGTTGATGTTGTTCTACAAGCACATAATCACAATTATCAGAGAACGTTCCCATTAATATATAATGAAAGTTCTTTGTTCCCACAATATCATCCTATTGTTACTGATAAAGATACGGCAGAATATAAAGATCCAAAAGGAGTACTATTTCTAACTGTAGGAACAGGAGGAGCAGAAATATACAACTTTACAGGAATTTCGCCATTTGTTGCAAAGCAATTTGCAGGTTATGGATTTATCAATATCGATTTAGCTAATTCTAAAAAAGAAACATCATTATTAGGAACGTTCTTCGAGAACACGAATTTGAATAAAATAGACCATTTCATTATTACAAAGTCTCACGAGAATAAATAAAGTATCATAAGTAATGTAAAACAGAATTCTAATTTCAAATTTCTTTCATCGTAACAAAGGTCCTGCTGATCGACGAATTCTAAGAGATTAGGATGTTTCGGCATGAATTGTGTTATAATACTAACGCCATTAGACATCGAAACCCGAGTCGCGTTAGCTGTAAACGTGTCCTAACTCATGGATACAGGCTTTAGACGAGGATTAGAAGGAACGTACAATTTATTACTCCAATCCTAAACATTTTGCCATCTTGGATGCTCATTTTTAATAGACTTTATTTGTATTTTAAGTCAGCTAGGAATGCATAAGTTATGAGAGTACTTATTGATGAAAGAAATCTGAGTAGCTTAACATAAATAATCGAAATTTAAATAATTGAAAATACAAAATTATCATAATTGGATTCAAACACAGTAATAGATCACGTTAAAAATTTTAAGGATAATGATAATATTTTTCTAATTTGTGATCAGTGTCTCTGGAACGTAACTTGTCTTAATAAATTGTACCTACATGATATAGTTGGGACTAATAGCATATGTCCAGTTTGCAAACAGAACCAATTGTCAAGCTTCCCTGTAACACCAGATGTTTCATTTAAATTTACTTATCCCAAAGATGGAAAATGGCTAAATTAAAATCAAGTAAGATATTTTAGACTTTTTTGTAATTCTAATCTTGTAAGTTAATCTAAGTGTTTTAGTGAGCGTTCTAAGAATTAGGCTATCCGAAAGCTTCTTGCCATAATATTATCTGATAGAAAATAACAATTTAATAGCAGATAATGACAACACTGGAAAAATGATCTGATTTGATTAATAAACGATATCTGCTCCAATCAGTTACCATTTTGTAATCATAATAAAAAAACTGTATTTTAGATTTAAATTCATAACGATTATCAAAAATCATTGCAAATCAAAAACTGGTCGGAGGTAAAGAGTCAAAGATAATGGACTTTAAGTCTAGTCCCTAATGTACGAACAGTTGTTATTATATCCTGAGAATATAGTTTAATCCGGCAATGGCATTAAACAGTAATTATACTGTTACTTTATATCTTCAACTATCTTTCGTGTTTCTTCCAAGTTGAAAGCTTTAAGAGTTGTACTACGTATATTTCCTAATGCTCCAGTCCCTAGTAATACAGACATCGCCTCGTTGTCATTGGGTAAGTCTACAATTATGACCAGATCATATTGTCCAAAGGTGTAAAATATGTCGGTTAACTTACCACCCTTCTTCTCAAGATATGACCTAAAAGCGTCTGCTCGTTTTATTGTATCCTTCACGTTTCTGATTCCTTGATCAGTCCAATTTAACAATAGGATGTAATGGGACATACAATAATGTAAATCGACCTAATATTTATGTCCATAGGTCCGATTAGTTAAATTTGCCGTTAAATATCGTTCTTAGAAAAAAGTCTATCTTAGCGTATTTCTTCAAGTTGAACTCATAAACGAGACGGTCCCTATGGACATAACTTGGTCATTATAAAATCCTCCAGACTTCTGACATTCAAACCTAGCCCCGCCTGAATGAAATTAGATGGTAGATGGCAATTCCAATTCCTTCATAAATCACAGCTATTTCATGTACCTTGGTATCAACCAATTCAGACACTATCTGGAGTTATCTATTTGCCGTATTCATCATGCCGCCGCACCCAGAACTGTGGAAATTCGTGATCGTCTTCGTCTCGTCCTTTGGGTACTAGATCGAGGTAGTGATATGCTACGTTCAACATATCGATACCGCGTGCATAAGCTGAATAGGTGTGGAATATTCTGCCTCTTGAATCTTTGTAAAATATACTGACTCCCTCTCTTTCTAAACTGTGTGTATCTTGTAATTCATAGTTATAGAATGCTTTATTCTTATCCAAGTTTTCTTCCGTAAACGACACATTATAATCAAAATTGAAATCTGTATTATAAGAGGAAACCCATTTGAAATCCCAACCCATTTGCCCCTCATAAGTAACTAACTTGCTGTACGATGCCCGTGAAACGGCGATCAGGGTGACGTCTCGTTGGTTCAGGTGCACTATTATTTGGTTAAAATTGTCTGCCCAAAACGAACAGTGTGGACATCCTTGGTCCCAGCTTGGGTCAAACATAAAGTGATAAACTATCAATTGACTTCTTCCGTCAAAAAGTTCTGCAAGTGTTTGTTTACCATTAGGTCCTTCAAAGAGATACTGTTTCGTGATTTCCTTCCACGGTAATTCTTGTCTCAGCCTGTTAAGCTCGTCACGCATAACTGTAAATTCTTTTTCCTTCTTAAGTAGTAATTTACGAGCTTCAATCCATTCCTTCTCAGAAACAACTTTGTGCGCGTCTAATGACCTAGTCATTTAGTACTTCTATTCCTCGTTTTGTTCTCTTTATTTTCTACATATTCCTTCAATGATTTCAGATTATAATCATACATATCATCAAAAAATTGCGCCAACTCTGATGTTGTCTTCCTGTTCAACGAATAATATCGATATTTGCCCTGTTTCCTTTCTATTATCAAGTCTGATTCTTTTAAGATTCGAAGATTTATTGATACTGCAGCTAGGGTAAAGCTAAGCTCCTTTGCAATTTGAGTAGGAATCATATCTTTATTTTTAAGCAATAGCACAATCTGTCTTCTATTATCATCTGATAATGCTTTCCATGGTGAGCCCATATTAAAATGATTATATAATTGTATGATTATATAAGTCTTTAATAGTCTGCATTTTAATGCGTAGTAGAGAAGACATGTGAAGGATAGGAATTAAAGAAAACTTGTCTTTGTCGTTGACAAGACTTACATCACTTTTCCACATTTTTCTATTAAAACTGAATCTAAAATAGTTGAAATGATTTGGGGCTAGATACGGCGAAGTACGTTAAGGTTTGTGCTTTTCTGATAAATCAATACATTTTACTTGTTCTTATAGAACTGAGAAAGTCTCCGCAGCTACCAATTTCTTTTCTCGATTCCTATATTACGATATTTATCATACGTTATACACTAATCTTTTTCAGTCTCTTTTAAGGATTCAAGTATGGTCGCATTTACGTCATCAATATCCAATTTTTCTTTTAGATAACCCGCAAAATCACTAGGTGTAATTATACCTAATGGTTTGTTTATGTCATCATCTTTAACGACTAGCAAATGTCTGACCTGATTTTGTATCATAAGATCAGCTGCAACCCCTACTTCAGATATCGCATCGGTAGTGACAAGTGCATCGGACATTATATCTCGTACTGAGGTGTTTTTACTACTCGCATCATAAACACATACTTTTCTTACCAAATCTCTTTCTGTTACCATACCCACTGGTTTGTTGTTAGCGTCAACTACCACTAATGAGCTTACTTTTCTATCCCGCATTTTCGTTGCTGCTTCTTGAGCAGATAAAGACGCCTCGATAGTTTCTAACTTTTCGGTCATTAACTCACCTATTTTTGTCAAATTATCTACGCTAGTAGAATTAATTGTTATCCATATAAAGATTGGCTAGAGCTATTGAATTCCTCAAAAAGTGATGTCTTGGGACTCGGATTGCCAACAACCTAGTCATCATCGATCTTCCCGTATTTTATGTTCAAATGTGCGAGCCATAGAGGCTTTTTATGTAGACACTTCTGAACGTCAAAAGATTTAACTGAGATTTGGAGTCATAATGTTAACTTGGCTGGGGTTTAAACCAATGACTTAAGTTCTATATTGGTAACTCATATTTTCCGTCCTTTAATTTTTATAATGTTCTCTTGATTCTGTTTAGTTTCTATTCATTTCTATGGTTCATGAAGATCGCTAACAAAGTGAATGGTATTGATACTATTGCACTAATCAAGTAGAGCGTCGTAATAGAATTAATATCTATTTTATATCCTAAAAAAGGTAAAAAATGAATAGGAAACAAGAACAGTAGCCATAACCCTCCTATCAAGAGAATGAATTTCCATCTTTGCCTGAATCTTGAATATAACATACTTATAATATCATTCCATATGTATGTTAGACATAGGGAGAGTTAGAGTCACTTGCATACGTCCGTAAAATATTAATCTTCTCTTATCAGAGTAATTTGTGTCCAAACTAAATGTAAGCATTAATATTTGAGCCAGGTCTCCATATGTTAAAGAACTTGAGCATATTCGTAGCTGAATGTTACTGCACGTAATACTACTAAAGTTTTTGTTTTATCCATTCTTGTTCATTAATCAAGTAATAGGAGATATATTGCTTACTTAACTTTGTTATATTATATCGAGATCTATGTTACATATTCGAAATTCAACTAACTGACGGATTTATTAGGACATTATATTATAACTAGATGTTTACTAATACCATGTACACATCCATCATTCGACCTGCAATTTAGAGGCATCGTACTTTTTTTAGAACTTGTCTATATTAATTTTCGCCTGGACCGTAGAACTGCAAGACCACTGCTAAAAGAAAAGAGCAAAATTTGATTTTTTGTTCATGTTCCATCAGCTACGATACAGGTAACCTATTCATTTAAGAAATCAAATTATAAAGTTGAAAAATAGTAGATAAAACCAGGTCAATAAGTCTCACTATTTTTGTATTGATTTCGTTTGGCTAGTAAATGAACTATCAGATATATTTGGATTTAAGCCAATTTCCTCTGTGGATGTTTTCAGTCGGGTTACATCCCGTTTGAAAAACAAGTCTATCATCCAATCCACTGAAACTCGCAATTTCTTTTCTACAGTAGGAAGATTAGCTAGATAGTATGAACGCCAAAACCACCAGGCAACAAATCCATGAACCTTGTGTCCGAATATAATTCCAACACCATTTCGCTTGCCTATCAGCGTCATAACCCCTTTTGTTTTGTAATCGAATGGTTCTTTATTACTTTCTTGACCATTGATTTTAGAAATTAAATTTTTTGCAGCAATCTTTCCCTGCCTTAATGCGTGCTGGGCTGTTGGGGGATAAGGCTTTCCTGTTCTAGGATCTGGAATACATGCACAATCGCCTATGGCCATAGCGCTATCACCATGCCCAGAAACTTCAAGATAATTGTTGGTCATTATTCTATCAGATTTGTCGTGTTCACACGGAAGAGTGGAAAGCAAGTTATGGGGCTTTCCTCCTCCAGCCCATACCACTGTTTGTGTTGTGATAGTAGTGCCCTCATCTAATATAACAGCCTCTGAGTTAACCTCAATGACTCGTCTGTTTAAAATTACTTCAACTCCATCTTTTCTTATTATATTTAAGGCAAAATCTGCTAAATCTTCTGTTACTTCTGGCAGTATCCTTCCACCTCCATTTACCAATATTATTCTTACAAAAGAACTTTGTAGATTGTGGTAAAAATATTTTATCGAATCAACTATGAAGTCATTCAATTCGCCTACAATTTCGACACCAGAAAAACCTCCTCCAACTATCACGAAAGTTAATAGTTTATTCCTAAGATGGAGATCTTCATGTTCAATATCGGCCTGTTCTAGCATATTTATCACATGATTACGCAAGATAATGGCGTCACCAAGGCTCTTTAGAGTGAAGGCTTGTTTACTGGCCCCACTAATACCGAAGAAGTTTGTCTCACTTCCGAGTGCGATAACAAGGTGGTCATAATTTAGAATGTGATTACGCCGTTCAAGAGGGTTTGTCAGCTTTCCTACGCTATGAGTTATTACAACTTTCTTATTCTCTAAATCAATTGATTCTATGTCTGTTTCATAAAATTTTGCTCTATTGCAAAACGCTCTCAGCGGTGTTACTATATGCCTTGTTTCTATCATGCCTGATGATATTTCAGGAAGCATTGGCGTAAAAAGGAAAAAGTTGTCCCGACTCACCAATGTTATATCTATCTTTATATCATTCTGAAATGCGCTTTGAAGCTGTCGTAAAACTTCTATTCCTGCGAAACCACCTCCCAAAATTAAAATGCGTATTAATTGAAGCGGTTTTTCTCCATGTACAAGTTGCACATGTTTTTGGTATGAATCGATCCTAGAAAAGGAAATATCACATTTTTTACATCTATAGCGACTCCCAAACCTAATTGATAAAGTAGATGTTGTTACTCCTACGGCTATTCCAAAGACAAGATGCATGATAATATAGCTTACGATCACCAAGGGGAAGTTATAATGCGATGAAGTCGTGGCATATTCGTCATAGTCTTCAGGCACAGACGAATCTAGAATACGATTAATCTCTGGTTGCAAAATTAACATATAAACAGGGATGAAAAAAACAATTAAGACAACAGTACCGGCAAATAATCCATAAATCAAACCATTTGAAAGCTTGCTTATGTTAAGTATACCCGTTTTATAGAGAAAGACTCCGATAACAATGCCTATTGAAATTGCTGTTATTGTATGAATTGCTATTCCCGCATAAGCAGCGTTAGAAGAGTAGACTCCTACAACATGTCCAAATGCGACCCATGTAACGTAATAAGGTAAGCCCATACCAACTTCAAAAATAGTCGGAATCAGCATAGACACAGCTCCCAACATTGCGCCTACAACAACGAAGAATACCTCACGTTTCAGAGAAAAATCTACTCTTATTTCCGTACCGCTACCTTTCATTATTAATTAGATCTAGACCTCCGAATGTTTAAACACACACCTAAAAAGCGCGACTTTTTTAAACTTTGCTTAAATAAGATCCTTAATTCTTATTTATACTAATGCGGAAAAATTAATCACGAATGTAGATACGGAATTTGAGGATGGATTTTTCCCTGCGCGGGTAAATTAGTCTTCTATTCTTATCTATTGAAATCGTCGGGACAAAAGTACAATCTACTGGTGGGATAGTCTCTATCACTTCCTAAACAACCCACCAGTGATATAACAAATTTCCTATTTAAGGCAATCATAGCCAAAGCACACTTATCTATAGGTAGGAAATAAGTATCAATTTGTATAAATGAGTATCAATTAACTTGGTGTATACAAATCAAAGCCAATTATTAATTTTCAGCTTAAGCGTTAACTATAGTAGTAATAGTTGTAATGCGAATGAATAGTATGACTATCTTGAAACATCTAAAATCGAATATTTATGTCGTGGGAATGTTAATGGGAATTGTACTGATAAGTACCTTGTTTTTTGTCCCTCTACAAGAGCACTGGTAACACCAAAATAATACAATTATAACGAATCCCACACGATTTGATTATAGAACTTCAATATTATTTGGAACTATAGCTTGTTCAGATTATATGATCTTTGAATCACATATTTTGTTGTTCTATGATATCTGCCAGACATTTTATTAAATTCATTTAACTCTTCCTTTTTTATCATTCCATTCTTTTCTATTACTCGTATCGATGCTTTATTTTCAGAAAAAACATATGCACAAATTTCTTCTAAACCTAACATGGAGAACGCATAAGTAATAACTAATGCAACGGATTCTGTTGCTATACCTTTACCCCAATATAGCTCTCCAATCCAATACCCTACGATTGCTTTCTTTTTCTCAAAATCTATATTCTTAAGACTTATTATTCCCACTAAGGGACTTACACTATCAGGATTATTCTTGTATTGTATTGCAAAATTTACAGCTTTTTGAGACTCGAAGTCTCTATGACTTGAATTGATAAAGTTCGCAGCATTTTCTACGGTATAGGGATATGGAACTTGCCATAAAGATTTGGATATATTATAACTCATTAAATGACTAATATCCACAGCATCGGACATAGAGAGTTCTCTTAATTTGACTAACAGACCATTTATTTTGGGAAAGGATTTGCGTGAAGCCCTTTCTTTGGTCATATTATTAACTCTATTTTGGTACCTTCTCAAAATAAATCTTTTTTTTGATCACTTCCCCTGCCAGTATAATTTCAGGCACCGTGCTAATTTACACCACATATAAGATACTTCATGACAGGATTGATGAATCCTGGTTGCGATAGTTCCCTCTACGTCCTCTCTAATGAACATTTACTATTTTCTGATCACGTTGCTTTAACAGAGTATCAAAGAAATCTTTCGGCATCGAAAAATTATCAAGTCTAGTCTTAATTTGTTATACTAGCAGGATTTATAAATATCCATTCTGCTTCGTCAAAAACCATATCAACAACTATTTTGTATTTTTTGATCAATATATCATGCGGTATACCAAAATTAAAATGTGCACAATCTTCCAGGGATTGGGAACCACAATCATTTTTTTGTAATTCTATTTGCGGGATAGAATTCCTCGCAATCTGACCATCTTTATAACCCCTGTCAACTAAGTAAACGGTTACTTCAGTAGGGGATAAGCTATCATCACATATATCATTACTATCGCATTTCACTTTAAGAGATAAGCTATTATCGTCTTTGTTCAATTTCATATTACTGGCTCGGAGAGCATGATCATCATGTTTAATTTTTGTTTGTCCTCCAAAATCCAGTGAATAATCCGCAGTAAATTCATACTTATCATCTTTGGAATCAATTATTGCTGAAGCTATTTTGTTAAATGCAACAGGTTCAAATGCTGCAGCATACATATTACTATTTGTGAATAAGACAATAGAAACTATCCCTAACGTTATAGTTAGAAAGTAACGATATCTTATTTGATTATTCATCGGTTTATTTATTGCGAACAACTAGTATATTAATAAATTGCCCTACATTGAAAGTTTTTTACTAAATCAGTTCTACTATAGGACGATATGTGTAAAAGTTGTATGTTCAGTAGATTTAGTTATATTTGTTGTAGAAAGAGTAATAGATGCAAATTGTTTAACTTGGGTCTGGCAAGATATTATCTTTTGCAATAGTAATGACGTTACCAGCATGATATTTTGAAGCTATATTGGATTTATTTTCATTCTGATCGTGGAGAACATTTGTCTGACATCATATAATCTAATATTTCTTGTAAATCAGCTGAAGCAACACAGCACACCTTATCTGCAGCGCCATAATATACTAGTAATTTATTATCCAATATACAAGCCCCCGTTGGAAAGACCACGTTATTGACATCCCCTTTAACTTCATATTCTTCCTGAGGTGTTAGTAACGGTGTTTTAGTTCTTCCCAAGATTCTAGATGGTTCATCAATATCAAGTAGAAAAGCGCCAGCACTGTAAACATGGTCCGAGTCCACTCCATGATATATTACAAGCCAACCATTTTTGGTCCTAATAGGAGGCACGCCCACTCCTATCTTTAGCTCCTCCCAACTTTGTTCTGGTTTGACTAATAAAGAATGTTTATTATAATTGGTAATCGAATCTCCTTCCGCTAGCCAAATACTTGGTTTTTCTGTATTATATTGTGGACCAACCCATGTACTTGGTCTGTGAAGCATCGTGTAGCTCAATGCAGCTTTGTCAATTTTGGGAAATAATACCACATCCTTATCTTCCGAACCAGGTATAGTTATTATCCCCAGTCTCTCATAATGAATAAAATCCTCTGTCTTGGCTAGAGCAGTGAATATTGATGGATTATTTTTGACATAATTTGAGAGAACTACATACGTTACATAGGTTTCATCGCTTATGGTCATTAATCGAGGATCTTCCATACCATAGCTTTCGTACTCCGCTTCTGGATAGAACGCCGCTTGCTTTTTTCTGGTGAAGTAAAGACCATCGTTACTTGATGCGTAACCAATCCTTGATACATAATTATCATATTCACCTATTGCCCTATAAAGCATATGAATAGTCTTACCATCATTAAGAACGGAACAATTAAAAACTGCCTTTGACTCCCACCAATTAGATTCATCGGGAACTAATATTGGATTAAGCCTAGATCTCTCTAATTGAAGCATTAGTCTCTGAAATCATGATTATCTATCTATTCAATCCTATAAGGGTTATTATTTACTAAATAATTTTAGTTAAATTCTTTTGATATTAACATGAATTAATGAAATTTAAACCATTACTACTGGTATAGATTCTTATCGGTATTTTGCTGAATGTAAAAATACTAGTTATCAAGACCATGTCAAACTATCGTTCGAAACTCTATAGCAGTTAAATACTTTTTTGGATAATGAAGAGACAGAAGGAGTATGAATGAGGCTTTCGTTAAGATTGGTGAAACAAAAGAAATTGGGCCCTCCAGTATGAAAGCAGTTGAAGTAGAAGGGGAAAAAGTCTGTATAATTAATAAAGAAGGAAATTATTATGCGATAGGAAATATATGTACTCATGTGGGTGGTCCCTTGAACGAGGGAACGCTAGAAGGATATGAAGTTGAATGTCCTTGGCATGGTTCCAAATTTGATATTAGGAATGGCCAACCAACCAAACCTCCTGCAATGCGAGCGGTCCCAAAATACGAGGTCAAGATTGAAGGTAATAACATATTAGTAAGAAAGCAAAAATGACCAAGGATTGCCTATGATAAATTCCATTTTTTTTATTTTTGAAAGCTGAAAACAAATTAGAGATCATACTAACGATCCAATCGATTAATGAATCAAATTATCCGCAAGTTAATTTGAATCAATTACAGGATTGTTATGAAGTATTCGCTTTTAATGAAATTATAAAAGGATAGATATGTAGGCATAACTTTTGAATTGCCTAACCTGTACTGTTGGCCATTGACATATTCCCCATTGATTTAGCATCTGCCCCGGCCATAATTTCATCTACACCTATTACAACTGTAGCAGTCGGTCCAAATTTTACGAATATATTTGTAGGATTTTGTAAAGCAATGTCAGTTACGATTCCACTACTACTTTGTAGACTTGACTCAATGTCTGCGTGATATATGCACATTGTTCCTGGTTTAGACAATTCCTTCACCAATTCCAGATTCGCAGGCTTTAGATTTGGTGCCTGACCTATTAGTAAATTCAATGATGTCTTTGAATTGCTATCACAAGGTAGCTTTGCAGCTACATGACCTACCTTTATCATATATGGCGTAGTATCGTATAAATGAATATAGTCATTTGCTGGGATCGTCATTCCTTCAAGAAGAACGGTTTGTGAGTCTCTTACTACGGTTCCCGCATCGCGTTGAGCATTTGTATATTGCGTTACATTTGAAAATAAAATCGGAGTTATGATTGCTACCAAAGCAAGTGATGATAGTAATCCGGATCCTCTTATCATAAGATTAGGAAGAAACCAAGATATTTAACATTTCTAGTATAGGAATCGATATGTACTTGACATATAGTTCGATTTCAATGCAAGAATGCTTAAGAAGCATGTTGTCTATAGTAGTTTGAATGAAATTCTCAACTACAACAATAGCGACAATAGCTTTAGTTGCAGGAGTACTTTTTGGCTATACATTCACAGGATTCAGTTCTATAAAAGCGCAAAATATGACCGCACCTGCCAACATGACAGGTTCTTCAAATAAGACAGGTGCAAACATGACAGCATCAGGTACCTCTGGCGGTGCGAAATTGCATATACAGGAAGCCATTAAAGCCCTAGAGGGTGGAGATAAACAAGCAGCTTCGACTCATTTGACTGCTGCACAAGCGGCCATATCTGGAGAATCTGATCAGGCTAAAATGCATTTTGATCAAGGTATGAAGGCGTTTTCAGGTGGAGATACGAACGGCGCTCTTATGCATCTGAAGGCCGCTATGCAAGCTTTAGGATAAACTAGCACACGTCAAATCTAACTCTACTTTATTTTTGAAATTTCCATAAATCAATTGGTACTATTAGGGAAATTATAAGATAATAAATAATTGCGACTATTTTTATTGTAGTTTATATCGATAATAAGATCATGGGAAATGAATCTGATAAGGAAGATGCTCAAGACAATGAAAGAGAAGAAATGAAAGATGAAACCCATGAATTAGAAGACGCTAAACAAGATGAGGATGAGGATGAGGAAGGGGAGGAAGAACAATCATAAGAGATTGGAAATATATTCTAATTAGAAATTAGTGCATATGGAATTGTCTGAAATCTTGTCATATAGTCTCGTGCTATTCCTAATCGCATGAGGATTTTAGATGAAGCTAGACGAACTTGCATCAACCATAAGATTACATGATATACATTAATCCGGGTAATATCACAACTCAATATTTATATTCACGGTGAAAAGGATGGCGTCGTATATCTAGAATGACTTGACCAACACAGGTTGTAGCGATAATAGAAATTAGAACGACTGGTAACAGAACATCGCTTAAAATGGCTCCGATGATGAGAACGACTGCGGCTGTTCCTAGGCTGTAAATTGCGTCTTTATATTTTTCTGACCATTTTAATTTAATTAAAGTTATGTTACTCTTTGCAGATGTCATTTCAATTATTCCTATGGCGAATAGGCATATGGAAGTCGACATGCACATAAGCCATGTTTGCGGAGCAGGTAAAGCTAAAGTCTGATTGCTCAACACTACATGCTCCACACTTACACCCAGCGCCGTAAAGCCAATAATCAAAGGAATGTGGATGTACAACCACGTAACATAAACTCCCAATTGCTTATTTTCACGAAGTGCTCTAATTTCTGAGCCGTCTAGATTTTCAAAATATAGCCACCATAGACTAAATGTAATTCCAAGTCCCAAGGCTGCAGTTACCATAGAAGAGGCTGTCCATTGATGAGTTGCAATACCATCTACAACGCCTAAGATAGATATCCCTAAAACAATTATTGTAAACAATCCAAAACGTTCGGGCAGATGTCGTATATGGGGAGCAAATTGCATTGAAAACGTTTTAGCGAAGAACAAGGGTACACCTACGTCAACTGCAAGACCAATGATCCATAGAATAAATCTGAAGGGCGGAGGCACGAATACAGATGCAAACCATATACTTGTCGAAATCGTTAATCCAATGGAATAACTGTCTGTCAGCTTGCGTGCCGTTGGAACATGTCTCCCAGCACGCTGGTATTCAATTACAAGTATTCCACGACTAGCAGCATAGGATAGAGCGAACCAACCTGAATTACTACCTAAGCCATCAGGAATGTTAACCGCCATAAAGGCAAAAACGCCAATCTGTAATAACATAAGAAATCTATGTATCACATCATCAGTTCCAAATCGTGTGGCGTAAAATGTAACACCAATCCATGCCCAAATAACCGGTAAGAACAATGCTACAAATTTAAGAAAACCAATTAAAGATATGTCATGACTAAGATTGATGCTTAGTTGCAAGACGACTATTGCAACTACTAGGTCGTAAAAACTTTCTAGCCACGAAGCACGGCGGTCTGTATAACTTTCCACTTCCTTATTTTTATTTAAAGTTATTATTATTAATTGGTAGTGATAAAAATCAGAGTGAGATTTAAGAAATGATGGAAGAGAAAGGCAACTAAGAAAATTAACAGTATTTCTTTTCGCCAGAAATCTGTTGTTCTAGTTTATTTTGAAAGTCTGTCCATTCTACTTTGATACCTTTCCATCGAACTGTGTGCCATTTGCCGGTGAACAATGTCTCGTTCTCACCTTTTGACTAAACGGCCAAATTTATAAAATATTGGTTTCTTATTCTCTATGTTATACTATTTCTCCAGGCACAGTTGGCTTTGGAACCGTTCCGTTGTCTATTAATCCGCCAAATGATGTAATGTTTGAGGAATTTGAATTCGTTGTCTTGCAAGGTTCATTATTAACGCATATTGTAGTAGTGCAATTTTCATTTTCACAATTTGTAGTGACATTTGCTTGAAGTTGGGCATATGTAGACTGGAGAATCGGAGTACATAATACAAGAATAATCAGAAATACAATCGAGATATAAAACGCCATGATAAAGTGGGTTTTAAATTTGAGCATTGGCACTTTTCATTATACTAGACTAAGATTTTATCTTTCCTATTTCTGTCAAGGGCTTAACAAGAACTGTCGATTCTCATGGAATCGAGGAATAAAACATTCTTGAATGAGGATTTCTATAAATTTTAATTATTGAAGATGAAGGTACGATGATAAGGTAAGCGCTATGAAGTACGTTTCCTAAGGTTAAAAATTCTATAATAATGATGAAAATATATACGGCATCTTCTGACTTTGATACTACCAGACAGGATCAACATGGGTAACATACAAACATAGTGTCATTTAGAGTAGTACTGGACAAAGTAATACTCTTTAGATAGAGAACACACTTATGATGAGCCTCCATGCCTATTGGCAGTCGACTTTTTCGTACTTGCTACCACACAATATAGACTATCTCTTAATAGGTATGTACATCGCTTAAAGTTAGATTTGTTGCTTCTAAGGTTAGTCCAATATTCTGACATCCACGTAGAGACTGAGTACTGCAGAATATAGTTTATTAGAGACCGGACTGAAATGCTGACAAGTTCAAAGATCTCACCAATTAGCAAAATCTTATTTTTCTATTTTATCTGGTATGCCGTCTTGATTATTTGACTCTTTTGCATTTTTAACAAGTATTAAATACTGTTTTGGAGATAATAGTATGAAGTGAATTGAAAAATCAGGTTGTTGATTCATGTGAACATATAAACAAAGTCAATCAAGGCATCAATGGCAATACAAAAGGTTGTGAGGAATGTGAGAAAATTGGATCCGACTGGGTGCATTTACGTCTTTGCTTAACTTGTGGTCATGTGGGCTGCTGTGATTCTTCTGTAAATAAACACGGAACAAAACATTTCAAATCTACTGGTCATCCAGTGATTAGATCTTTTGAACCTGGTGAAAAATGGAAATGGTGTTACGTAGATGAATTTTTTATTAGATAGGGAATAACTTTTCATGATAAATAAAAGATAGGATACTATGAGAACAAATAATAATATTGATATAAAGCCGAAGATTCGGCCATTACCAAATGGTCCATATTATTTGATAAACGACATGGAATCTAAAGTTGTTGAAAATCTCAAAAATTCTAAGGGAGAACTTCTATCGACAATAGTAGGTATTGCATTATGTCGTTGTGGGAAATCAAATAATAAACCATTTTGTGACGGTACACATAGCATAATTGGTTTTTCTACTAAGAATGTGAATTTAAATGAAAATGATACCAACAAACTAACTATCAAAAATAAAAGGCGTGACTATGTTGGTAAGGAAATTACAATTCATGACAATAGGAGGATTTGCTCACATGCGAAGGAATGTGTCAATAATCTTCCGTCCGTATTTAAACTAGGATCCAAGCCGTGGATTGATTCCGATGGATCTAAAGTGCAAGATATAATTAACACTGTAAGGAAATGTCCCTCTGGTGCTCTAAGCTACTCTATTGGTGATATAGAGTATAGAGATCCAAAGGAACAAAGAGACCCGATTGTTACTGTACTAAAAAACGGACCTTATTACATTACTGGAGGTATAGATCTAATTGGTGAAAATATTGAGTTTGGAGAAGGGGCATCGAAAGAACATTATACCCTTTGTCGTTGTGGTGCCTCAGAGAATAAACCATTCTGTGATGGAACACACGGAATCATAAACTTTAAAGATGAATAATTAATAATCAACTTTTTTCTTGCCGATAAGGTCTAATTTTTAGAATCTATACTGGAAGTTGTCGTTGAGATTCATGAAAATGTATCATTCAAGTAAAATGCTATCATAATTTTAATTTTTAATGTTGAGTTAGTTTTTAGTTTGATCTGGCGATGTTACTATATCGGAATCGTAACTCTAGTAAGAAATCATACAATACTAGCTTTTATACTATCAAAATAGGATTTGACGTTTGGCCTATAAAGGTAGTATATGATAATCCCATTTATTATTAGACCGCCAATGCTCCCCAAACTTCCCGCTACTATAGATATTATATTTAGAACTGCAGAAATAATATTAATTATAATAGTAACTATCCATGCCCATCCTTTACCTTTCCATAAACCCCACGCTACAACAAAATCTGCAAATCCAAGAGCGATCAACATAGCTCCAAGTATTCCTATAAATCCTCCCACTGCGAATAATGCGTTATTTGGAATGGTAACTGTGGTTCCGTTAACATTAAGTGAAATAGAAGAATTTGAAGTGTTGATACCATCATTTAATTTAATCTGACTTATAATAGGCGCTAATGTGACAAGAGCCAACCCGCCAAAGAGTAGGAGGATTCCAGCAATTATTGCAAGCACTGCAATTATCGTAACACCAGTAGGACGTCTTCTCTCCAAAACTATTTTTTAAAGAATAGAGAAGGATAAATACGTTTGTAAGTAATATGGGATGGAATACCCAGTGTTTTAACTCGACTGGTGGGAGTTCAGCAGTTTTAGATATTTGATATCTGTGTGATTCCCACCAGCTGTATGAAGAGTGAAATGATTCATGTCTAGTAGAATAAAAACTTCAGGAAACTTAGTTAAGTTAATATCATTAAAATCGACTTTCTAGATAGGAAATTTGTTCCCTCTCAAAATAGAGAGTGTAACCTAGTATAGTAATGAATAGGAATAATCAGAAAATTTGGTTGGTTAATAGTTAATCTATAATTAAACTTGAACAGGATTTTGTCTTGTCTATAAAACTTCAATCGAAAAAAATTATGGAAGTTATTTGCAACTGGATTTTTATTTACTGATTTTTTGCGTACGTTGTCATACCTGTAAAATCAATTGCCACGCATTTCTCGTTTCCAACCACCCATGCATTGTGGCCTGGTGGAACAATTCCAACATCACCCGGCCCAAATTCTTCCTCAGTACCATCGTCCATCACAACTTTCATTCTTCCAGAGATGACATACTGGGTATGTGGTGCTTCACAACTATCTGTTTTTGCTAACGGTTTTACACATTTCTCCCAACTCCAACCTGGCTCGAACTCAGCTCTCCCTATCGTAACATCATTCAGATTCGCGACTTCCACTTTGCCCTTCTCAAAAGTCCTTGTCTCATCGGGTTTGTTATTAAGGCTCTTTTTAATGATCTTTGCCATTGAATTTCAATTCTAAGATCATTTTATCAGTATTAAGTATTTACAAAGTGTTTATCACTAATCATATAATGGGTACTCCACCATAGTTATGAAATGACAATTACAGATGTGTACAATTTCACAAATCAAAGTACTAATCACATTGTAATTGAACTTTGTATATGGAAAATTAGAATTCATATCAGAGAAATTTTTATCTTTTATTTGTTTGGACTTGGATCTGAGTATTAGCAATTCTGGTTATGACCAGCTCACTGTATTTTTAAATATGTTAAACAAGCCTAACTTTCTTTGAAATAAATTAAAATACTAAAAATAATGTACCGTACATAGACGAAATGCAAGAAAATATCAATTCGGGTAAAATTAATGAACAAAAACTAAATGACTTTATGCTCAGAGCTCTCGGTGACATCGCAAGTACGTTAAGTTCAGTACTCGTGCTCATTGGGCACAGACTTGGTTTATACAAGGCCATGGCACTATCGGAGAAACCAATTACGTCCGAAGAGTTAGCAAAAAAGACTAATACGAATGAACGGCTAATTAAAGAATGGCTAGCAAATCAAGTTGCTAGTGGATATATAATATATAATGCGTCAAATGCAGAATATTCTCTACCACTAGAACAAGCAATGGCGTTAGCTGATGAGAATAGTTCTGTATATTTACTTGGGGCATATCAAGCAATAAGGTCTTATTTTAAAGATGAAGATAAGTTTGTTGACATGTTCAAAACCGGGAAGGGAATGAAATGGGAAGAACATCATCATGATCTCTTTGAAGGTACCGCGCTCTTCTATAAACCCAATTATGTTGGAAATCTTGTAAGTTTATGGATTCCTTCACTTGAAGGAGTTGAACAAAAATTAAAGCAGGGAGCTAAAGTTGCTGACATTGGATGTGGATATGGTATATCAACAATTATCATGGGCAATGCATATCCAAATTCTAAGTTTTATGGATTTGATAATCACCGCCCTTCCATAGAACAAGCCAAAATTCAAGTAAGAGAGGAGGAAGAAAAAGCTGGACAACGATTAAGAAATATAGTATTTAGTGCTGTCTCAGCAAACGATGAGTCAATTGGCACTGATTATGACCTAATTACTTTTTTTGACTGCCTACATGATATGGACGATCCTGTGGGAGCATTAAAATTTGCAAAGCGTTCTCTCAAACAAGATGGAACATGTATGATCATAGAACCAATGGCTAACGACGAGTTGGAGGAGAACATTAACTTAGTAGGTAGAGCATATTATGCAGCATCTACTTTGGTATGTGTACCAAATTCTTTAGCAGGCAATGGCCCGGCATTAGGTGCACAGGCAGGTGAAAAGAAAATAAAGGCAATAATACTAGCCGCGGGATTTACTAAATTCAGACGTGCTACCCAGACTCCATTTAATATAATCTATGAGGCGAGACCTTAGTAAATAAGCTCAAGGGTACTAACAATTAATTTAGACATCGATTTTTTGAATATCGTGAGTATTTGTAATTATTCAAAATTTGATTGGACTAATCATTAATTTCCAGTTCGACTAATACATAGAACAAATTCACAGAACATCAATATTATAATCAACTTGTCAATGAACCCTGATTCGATACCAAACTTATCACCCAAAGCCTAATTGGTAAAGTTTTGATGGTAAATGTTAGTTTGAGAATACATTGTTTTGTTGGCTGAACTAGATCTTATTACCAAATAACGTATAGATCATTAACTTAATATCTAACTTTCAAGAAATATATCAATGACAAAAGTGTATTGCCACATTTGTAAGGAAGGGGCAAGTGAGTGTATAGAAGTATCGGAACGCTCCGAACTGCTATTCGTAAAATCACACCTTAGATGCCATCTATGTGGACGGCCGCTAGTACTATAGAGATTTGAATTAGCCACTTCCTTCTCTTAGAGGTAGGAATTGAATTAATAAGCTAGGTTATGTACAAATAAGCTCCTATTCTTACTACTACCTATATCTTTGATGGGCTAAATATTACTCATGATGATTAATGAGGGTCCACAGGATAGTAAGGCATTTGTCATTAGGATGTCTCCCCTCCGTCACTGCAATATTGGAAAGGGAGAAATTCAAGAAAAGGAACCTTTGCCCGATTTGAAAAAAAATGAGGTGGTATTTTCAAATAAGTCGGAGTCTTATTGTATTGCAATGGTTGACATAGTTGGTTCCACGCAAATAACCTCCAAACTATACAACTCTGGCAAAATAACGAAATTCTATACAGTTTTTATCAATGAAATTGCAAATGTTGTTAAATATTATGATGGAAAAATATTAAAAACTGTCGGAGATGGTGTCATATTCTTCTTTCCTCAAACCTCAAATGTAGAAAATATTGAAGCATTCAAACAAGCATTAGAATGTTTTGTTGGTATGGTATCATCTCGTCAAATCATAAACTCTGAACTTCATAAACAATTACTCCCTGATATCTCATACCGAATTAGTGCTGATTATGGTAAACTAGAAGTTGCCATGTCTGGAGAAGTTTCGAGTTCCTATGATCTTTTTGGACCAACTATAAACTTTTGTGCCAAAATAAATAAAAAGGCACCGCCAAATGGAATAGCCATAGGAGCTGACTTATGGCGGATTGTAAATTCTACGAAGCTTGCAAAACGCTACCACTTTAAGGAAATAAAAGAATTAACATGGAAAGAGAACAGATATTCCTACCCTGTCTACCTCCTTATACCGGCTATTGAAAAATATTCTATTGAAAAGCCAATACTCTCAACGAGAAAGCACCCCTCGAATGAATCTTATTCTACTAAAGTGTTAAAAATAATGCTAATCGATGATGATCCATCCATCTCTTTTCTTTTTTCACAATATCTGAAATCAGCAGGAATGATAGTCGATTCTTTTACTGATCCAGAAAAGGCACTGAGGTGCTTCATGGATTCAAACTATAGTAAATATGATTTGGTAATCACTGATATTCGGATGTCACATTTAAATGGATTTGAATTATACCAGCAATTAAAGACATTTGATCCGGACGTTAGGATAATATTTGTAACTGCACTAGATATCGCTCAAGAAATAACTTCGTTGTTACCTGAAGTAAAAATAAATCAATTCATTGTCAAGCCGGTAAATCCAAGCATGCTAATTAATAGTGTTAAACAGCACGCAAAAAAAAATAATGATGAGATATGACTATAGTTTTTGAAACAGGAAGTGAATAATAAAATTGATCCATACTACACGAGTCATCCTTGGGAAGCGTAACGTTGTAGATACCGAAATAGGGATTTTTAATAGAGCAACTAAGACAATTGATACATGTATGACCTATACGAGGCCATCACTTGCTGTCTCCTTAAAACCGATTAAGAATGCATTTTTAGCAGCCAGGAAGAAAGGGGTAAGACTAAGATATATCACCGAAATTAACCATCAAAATTTTGATGACTGTAAGGCATTACTGGGCATTGTTGACGAGCTTAGACATATAGATGGTCTCAAGACTAATTTCATGATTACTGACGCTGAATATCTTGCTCTGTTGGTTCAAGATAAAAGTGAATCCGTAGCATCTGAACACGTATACAGTGATATGGCTCAAATAGTAGAACATGGACGCTGCATATTTGATACTCTATGGAGTAAATCAATCCCAGCTGAGGAAAGAATAAAGGATATAATAGATGGAGCAGTTCCGCGCGAAACTAAGATAATGTACGATCAAGAAGAGATTAGGAAACATATCATTCATCTATCTGAAGTTTCCTCTGGATTATCAGTTGTATCAAACCATGGTGGAGTACAATTACCTTACAACAGTTTTTTGGAATTATTTAATAAAATATTGAAAAAGCAAAGAAGACGAGAGAGTGAGGGAATTAGATGGATTATGAGGATCGAGAAAGATAGTGTTGATATGGTTAAAAAATTTCTAAATTTAGGAATTAGAATAAGACATGTTAACAATCTAGCTCCGATCAATTTTGCGGTCAGTAAACATGGGCTTATTACGACAGTAGAAGAAATAAATGATGGGAAAATGGGCATGGTCCAGAATATCCTAACTAGTAACGAAGGTTCCTATATAAAACATTTTAGTTCTATGTTTGAGCAATTATGGAAAGAGGGAATTGATGCACGATATAGAATTAAGGATATAGAAAAGAAGGTAGGTATAGCAGAGATCGAAATAATCCGGAACCCTGTTGATTCAATAGCTCGTGGTTGGGACATGGTAAGGTCGGCAAGAAAAGAGATCAATATCCTGTTCTCCTCTACAAATGCCCTTAAACGCCAAATTGAAATGGGAGTATTATCGCTTTTGAAAAAGGCTTCAGAAAGACAAAATATCAGTATTAGAATGTTACTGCCCTCTACTGAAAAGACAGATGAGCTTATAGAACAAACAAAGTCTAATGTTCCTAATATAGATATTAGAACTGTCAGTACAAGTTTGGTAACGAAAATTACCATACTTGTAGTGGACTCCAGAAAATGTCTAATATTAGAATTAAAGGATGACAAGCAGGTTGAATCCTATGACGCCGTCGGTTTATCCACTTACTCCATTAGTCCTACCATAATATCATCATACTTGGCGGTGTTTGAGAGCTTCTGGAGACAGGCAGAACTATTCGAAAAGATGAGAGAAGTCGAAAAATTGCAGAAAGATTTTATAAATATGGCGGCTCATGAATTACGAAATCCCATTCAACCGATAATTGGCTTTTCGGAACTACTATATTCTAAAATTGACAATGATGAACATCGACGTCTTCTTGATGAAGTAATATTGAACGCAAGGAGACTGGAGAGACTTGCACGAATAATGCTAGACGTTACCCGGATCGAGAATAATTCTTTGGTCCTTACAAAAGAAGTCGTTGATATAGGTAAGTTGGTAAGAGATTTGGTTGAAAGTTATAACCGTAAATTAGAAGAGAAGAATGTACATAAAAAAGACCAGAACACTAAAGAGTTGTTAGTATTGCTTGAAGGAATTAAGAGTACCAACTCCACCATAGACAAGGTCAGAATAACTCAAGTCATTTGTAATATTTTAGATAATGCAGTCAATTTTACTCAGGAAGGAAAAATTCGTGTTATACTGAAGAAAGAAAAACAAGATCGACAGAACTTCCTTATCATAAATGTGAAAGATACTGGGCGAGGTATTGATTCAGAAATCTCGTCCAAACTGTTCACAAAATTTGCATCCAAGTCTGATTTGGGAACAGGACTTGGACTCTTCATTTCAAAAGGTATCGTTGAAGCTCATGGAGGAAAAATATGGGCAGAAAATAATCCAGATAAAGGAGCGACGTTTAGTTTTAGTCTCCCTATCAATACTTGACTTTGTGAGAATTCTGTAGGCGGTTTCAAATTTGTAACACGGAGTATGAACAATGAATTTATGCGATTTTAAGTACACTTCTACTGCCAAACAATTTCGTTTTCTATAGCTGTTGAATATCATTAATTTTAGACACTATTCAAGAACTATTTTCTTTTAAAAACCGAAAGCTCTAAATTGAGTAACGTAGATTAGAAAACCAGCTTTATTGCATCAAACATTCAAAATAATCGAAATTGAGTATCATGCACAAAAAGTTAACAATATACTGAAGGGGACAAAAATACAATGAGTCAATCCAAAAATTTTAAGATCAATGAAAGAATATTTCTATTGTGTGATCAATGCTTCTGGACCGTGACGTGTCTTAACAAAACCTATCTAAAGCAGACACTAGCAAAAAATAACAGATGTCCGCGTTGCAATCAGGATCAGTTATCTAGTTTTCCAGTTATGCCTAATGATTCGTTTACTTACAGCTATTCTAAGAAAAGAGGTATTGAGCTGAATTTTGGTATTAGAAAGACATAGAAATAAGTCATGACTTACAGTAGAACATAGAGCTCCTCTCATAATCGCATTCTTGGGATTAAAAAATAATGTCAAAACCCGAGGCATTAAAACAGGGCAACCACTTGCATGACCATTATGTATATGCAAAACGCAAGGCAAATTTGTTGACCGTTTATTCCATAAATTACAAGTAGACGAGGGATAATGACGGTCTATGAGTCAACAATTCTCCCAAATGGAAGTAATTAATTTTTGTAGTTAATCATGTTGGAAAGCCATGATATATCTATAAATTTCGTAAGAAAGTATTTCACGTTCACAAGTTGTGCAATTATTTTTCTCGATGGGATTCACCTGAATTGGAACTTTTTTCGTAGATGCTTATACTGCGTTGCACGTTAGAACATTCATCCTTTACTTATTGTTGGAATACTGATCAGCCGATCACGAAATACTTTTTTATTCTCAAAAGTAATTGCAATTAGCGGACTACAACAATGCAATTTATAGTCACTACAAACATCATTAACAAAAAAACTTTCTTGATGACGTTTATTGTTTGGGGTATAATAATTACCGATGTAATCATTGGCACCTTTCTAGACGTTTTGGGAAAGCCTCTTAATTCTTCTTTTGGAGTAATATTGTTTATAGTAATGAGTATCACTGTATTTTTCGCAGGCCTGTATGCCATTAGAAATTATATGAAGGCATTACGCAAAGACCTTGAGGCTCCTTCGTTATTTAATAGGCTGTTCAAGGCAACACCTATTTTTCTTTATGCACTCTTAATCATTTTCGGAGCTATCATTGCTCAAATGGTGTTATTTTCACATTATAGCACTTACCTTCTGATTTTGATTGTGCTATTAAGTGGAGTCGCCATCTTGTTTTTTGGTTTTCGCACTTACAAATTCTTATCATGGTTTAAGTCGAGTGTCAATAGACGACATAATATCATGATATTGGCATTTGCTGTATCGTCTATGCTCCTTTGCATCAGCATGATAGAAACTACTGTAATTAATACAAAGGTATTAGTCTTTTCAAGACCACCCTCCATAGATCCAGATTTCCACTCTAGCAATTCTATGGCAAGCAGACACTTATCGAAAATAGAAAATATAATTCATCTTTATGTGTTTCTTGTCCCTCAAGTTACTGCTATTGCTATCGCAGAGACCGTTGCTGTTGCATTTTTCCTTCGTTATTTTAAGGATCGGATAGGGAGAGCAATATTTTGGACAATAATAATTCTACCCCCTTTCCTTTTTTTATTTGGGATATTTGCTCCTCAATTAATAAAATCAACTGGAAGTGAATTTGTATATATGGATCCCAGGTTCCTCATCTTTAGGGTAATAGGTACGGCAGGATGGGTTGCGGCTGATTTTGTAATTGCTTATGCATATATTTTAGTAGCAAAAAATCTTGGACGGCAAACTAACACTTCTTGTAATAGGATCATTAACTATTTGATTATAGCAGCATTCTCAACCATTTTAGTTTCTCCAACGACCAACAACTGGATAACCAACAATTCTTATCCACCCTTTGGAGCAATCGCACGTGCCTTTCTTGTCCTCGCTTCTTTTCTCTTTAGCATGGGAATATATTCTGTTGCGCTGTCAGTGGCCCAAGATTCAGAATTGCGTCATTTGGCAAGAAAATATGTAAAGGAGTATAATCTGCTAGGTACATTAGGTAAAGCACAAGACAATGCAGAGATTATGCGAAAGATAGTAAAGCACATCCACCAACACGCAGATGATATGGAAAAAGAAACAGCAGTAGAATCTTCAATGTTAGATGACAATGAGATTAGACGATATATAGACTTGGCAATTAGAGAGACTGGAGGAAAAAAGGATAGCAGAATATACCATTAGATTGAAGAATGAAAGAGAATAAAGTAATACTTAATGATTACAAGATAAGATATCTTAAATCTGAAAAATGCAATAGTTCGAAAATGAAAAAAATTCTATTTATCCATGGACTCGGATCATCATCGGATAGATGGTTGGATATCCCTGACGCTTTATCCAGATATTTCCATCCAGTAGTAGCGGTTGATCTCATAGGTTTTGGTGGTAGTGATAAACCCATATCCGTCGATTATACAATAGAGTATTTTAGCAAATTCATTAGAGATGTCATCGATTGTAAGCAAATTTGGAGAAATGATAATCATGGCGATGATGATGATGATGATGAGGATAGCGCCAAGACTATAATAGTAGGTCATTCGCTTGGAGGATATATAGCCGCTAAAGTGGCCATAGAAGATCAAGCTCTGATAGAAAAACTTGTTCTCATAGACTCTTCTGGAATGCTTAGGCAGCCAACACCTCTACTTGAACAATACCTTAACGCTGCATTAAATCCATCATTTGAAAATGTTAAAAATGTATTTGAACAGATGCTTGGAAATCCAGCGTTATTCAATCCCATTGTCGTTGAGACCTTTATTAAAAGAATTAACTTACCTGGAGCGAAATATGCATTTAAATCAGCTTTCGAAAGTAGTACAAAAAGATATTTTGATTCATCAGAATTAAAAAGGATTGAGAACATGCCGGCATTGATCATATGTGGCGCTGCTGATAAGCTAATACCAGTTGCACACTCTATACGGTTTAATAAAGTACTCAAACATAGTCAACTTCAAATCGTAAAAAATACAGGTCACGCACCGTTTGCTGAGAAACCCACATTGGTGTTTGATATAATGCGCATATTTTTGACTAATACTAAATAATAGGATTGCACCAAATGTTGTCTGTTATCTTTCATGTATCTTCAATGTAATATATTGTTGAAGCCATAACGCTACGTCTAAGACGTATGGATCATGTTTCAAGTTTCCAAGCTGTATTGCATAAACCGCTTCATGACTGGTGCGTCGTACTTTTTAATGTCGCCTAAAATTAGATCCAACAGATTAATGGTCTACTATGACGAACTTGAAACCTTTGATGTAAGGGGATAGTCTTATTACAAGGTTGGTCAATGGAAAATTCATAATGAAAGAAATTGAGCAGTTGCTAATACGTCCCACAGAGACCTTCAAACTTTCCAGCTTTGATCCTAACGATACATTTGGTAAAAAACGTGAGCATCTTGATACTGAACTGGATGAACTTAAATTAATCATGGAACGTTTACAATACAAGCTTTATGTTGAAAATGAAAGATCTCTTCTAATTATTATCCAAGGAATGGACGCATCTGGCAAAGATGGAATAGTTAGACATGTGATGAGTGCATTTAATCCAATTTCCTGCACTGTTAAATCATTTAAGACGCCAACAACTGACGAGTTAGCACATGACTTTTTGTGGAGAGTCCATAATGCGGTACCTCGAAAAGGATTCGTGGGTGTGTTTAACCGTTCTCATTACGAGGACGTCGTTGAAGTTCGTGTTCAGAATTTGGTTCCTAAATCAGTATGGTTCCAAAGATATAATCAAATTAAACAATTTGAAATAATGCTCGCTGAAAATAGGGTAAAAATTTTGAAGTTCTTTTTGCATATAAGTAAACAAGAGCAAAAGCAAAGACTCAATGACAGGTTGTCACATCCAGATAAACGATGGAAAGTCAACGTGGAGGATTATAAAAAACGAAAAAAATGGCCAGAATATATGACTGCATATACGGATGCAATTATCAATTGTACTATGAATGAAGCGCCTTGGTACGTAATTCCAGCCAACTACAAATGGTTTCGAAACTGGGCGGTTGCAAAAATAATTACAAATGCACTTACTGAAATGAATATAAAGTATCCAAAAACTCCAGCGCATCATAAGAAAATACATGAATAGCTAATAATTTTGAATATTGTCTGACTTTAACGTGCCATGACTTTAAGGTGCTGATATTAAACGGAGATGTGTTTTACAGATCAATGCAACCCAGCTTCCTAATGTCGAAATTTTTTGAATTTACGATAGCAGTACTTTGGTTGGAATCTACATTACTTAACCTTGAACGAAAAAATTCTCACTCAGGAATCCATGTAACGATAATAAAAATGTTAGCGTAATCATTTACGATACATTAAAAAGATGTACATATCAAACATATAAGGACGATTTGATTTTGAAATGACGCAACCACAAGATGGTAACAATGACGGACAATCACGATCGGCTAATTTGAATCAGAGAGTTCCAAGAAAAGCCTGGATGTCACTTGCAATTTTGGGTTCGGCGCTTTTAATTGCAATGTACGGCGAAACGATGTTACTGCCTGCAATACCGGATATCATAAAGGAGTTTAATATCTCTTACACCACTTCCTCATGGATTCTTTCAGCGTATCTCATTGCAGGTGCTGTTGCCACGCCAGTAGGGGGAAAGCTCTCAGATATCTATGGAAGAAAAAAAATGGTAATAACTATAATGATAATTTATATTATTGGAATTAGTCTTGGCGGACTTTCAACTAATATTACTTTCCTAATAATTGCCAGGGTAATCCAAGGAATTGGTATCGCCATGTTTCCTATTGCGTTTAGTATTATAAGGGATCAGTTTCCAAGAGAGAAACTTGCAATAGGGGTAGGTGTGTTCAGTTCAATGTTCGCAGCAGGGTCCGTGGTTGGTTTAGCTCTGGGAGCAAACATAATACAAAATTTTGGTTGGCGAACTACATTTTTTTCAATTGTTTTTGTTGCCATTGCATTATGGTTTATTATTAGACGCTATATTGATAATGATCTCCAAGATTCTGCAGATGTCATTCAGTCAACCGAGATGGACATTTCTTCAGATTCAAACGATGACAAAATAAACGTTCCTAATGAAATGGATATAATTAAGAACAAATCCAAAAACATAGACATTAAGGGTGCAATAGCCCTAGCGATCACTATTAGTTCGTTTCTGTTGGTACTCTCATATTCGCAGACGAATCATATTGAAAGTTCTCTAATTGCTATTTTTTTATCCCTAGGAACTATTTCGTTACTACTCTTTGTGATAATAGAAAAGAGATCAAAATCTCCACTGGTTAATTTTGACTTGATGACAAATAAATTGATTCTTTCTGCTAATATCATTTTAGTAATTGCGTTTCTTGCAATGTTCACAGTTTTTCAAACAATACCTGTGTTAGTAAGAAGTCCGGAACCAGAGGGATTTGGAGAGAACGTCATAACTACAGCAAAGATTCAACTTCCATTTATGATAGTATTCTTACTATTTGCCCCGTCCTCTGGATTTATAGTTTCTAAACTAGGTAGTGTGAAACCAACCATTATTGGTAGCATAGTGAGTGCTGTAGGGTTTTTTAGTCTGTTTGTTTATCACTCAACCGGGATTTTCGTTGCTACGAACCTAGCCGTAATTGCTGCGGGACTTTCGTTAATGCAAGTTGGAGGCTTTGATATTATTCTACAATCTACTCCGAGAAAGTTTAGCGGAATATCGCTTGGAATGACTGTTCTCTTTAATTTAGTAGGCGCTTCTGTTGGACCAGCAATTGCAGGGATCTACATGCAAGCAAATCAAGTATTTGTTAAAGGTTTTATTGGTTCGTTCCCCTCGGCATATTCATATGATCTCATATTTTTTACTGTAGCTATTATTTCACTAGTACCGGTTGCGTTATCAATTTTCATAGGAAAGAAAATACCAATACTAAATTCTCCCTGAATAATAATGTAGTTAAATTTTTTGTGACTATTCTATAAGATCTAGAATTAATTTTAATTCCGATATTTCTTTTTTGAGTACAATGCTATCAAAAATATCAGCAGTATATTTGTAAAGCTGTTCACAAGCAGTGATTTGTGCAAATACTATATCTTTCTTGTTTATATATATTGAGTGATGAAAATCCATAATAGAATACGCAATCTTTCTACTTTTCACCGATCCGCATATCTTGGCATCAATTTGAAATGAAGATTCAACGTCAATTACATTCATCTGTTAATAATCATCTCAAATGGGTTTGAATCTCCTATTTTTAAATCTAATTTCCTAGTAATCGAGGTTGTACAAAAATAATTGAAGTGCTTAAGTTCTTTTATTTTATTACATTTACGACACATCCATGAAGCAGGCTCGATACATGTTTTGCAGAGGGCAATAGTTTTCAAAAATGAACCTGATAGTCTGCAAAAATCTTTATTGA
>DATEFQ010000102.1:0-13856 GCA_035280585.1 Nitrososphaeraceae archaeon | reverse complement strand
GTTTGTGTGAATACTCCAACCCATAACTCCCAACAAGATCTTTCTCAAATACTATCTGCACTCTATCAACTCGCAAACTATCTCAATACATCTGTAAAACGTCATTTGCTGATCTTCCGGAGCACAATGTTACCTGGAACTATGCGTAGCGTAGTTTTAAACTATCTTGAAAAAAATTGCACCAAGAGAAGAGGAGTTGACTATGAGGTTGCCTATAATCCGGAATTTCTGAGGCAAAACTCGGCTTTAGATGATTTTTTCACTCCTGATAGGGTAATAATAGGAGAGGAAAGCGGTAATAAATTATCAAAATTATTAGTAGATATATACCAACCTTTGACAAAAAATATAATCACAACATCATACGAGGCAGCAGAGCTTATCAAATATGCATCAAACTGCTTCTTATCATTGAAGATTTCGTTCTTTAATGAAATAGGATTGATATGCAAACATTTGGGAATAGATGATAAAATCGTAAGCTTGGGTGTATCTCTGGATAAAAGGATTGGCAAGTATGGTACTGAGTTTGGAAGACCATTTGATGGAATGTGCCTACCTAAAGATACTCAGGCATTAGCTTCGTTCATAAAACAAAACAGAATTGAACCTGACTTGCTTGAAATAGTATTAAACATAAATAAGAAAATTGAGGACCTAACTACTACGAGACAACTAGTCTCGGGCGCTAGGGAAGCCCATACTTAACGCCCAAAGGACATCTTCAATAATTTATATTGGGAGCTAAATTTTTGTCTTAATAATGAATCTGTCCGTTTTTGGGCTTTCATTTCTCTTCTTATTAATTGTAAATGTTTCCCTGGCAGCTAATCTAAGCTACGCTCAAGGAGTAAAGCCCGAACCCTTGATTGGAGTAAACATGCTAGGCTACTATACCAGTTTACCTGAGACACGTGACTTTAAGAATCCTTTCCCAGATAACTACTATGACCAAAGTTTTAAGATACTAAAAGACGGAGGGATGAATCATGTAAGATATGTGTATTATTGGGAATCTTACGTGAAAAATCCAATAGCATTCATAAATGAGCTAAAATTTGTCGCTACCCTGGCCGATAAGTATGGGTTAAAAATAATATACGATAATCACCAGTTTCATACTTCGTCATGGCTTAATCCTCAAAGAGGAACTGGATTTCCAAGATTCTTGTTTCAAAATAATTCGCAATATCCATATGGAAGTGGAGGTGGGCCTACATATCCATCAGCATCAGCATGGTGGACAGATTGGTGGAATAGAGGGATAAAAGATACAAATGGTACTGACGGTTGGGATCTACAAGCTCAATTCTTAAAAAAAGTGGTCAGTATTGTTGATAGTCATCCCAGTACAGTGGGTTATGAGATTCTGAGTGAGCCACAAGTACATAGTGTAGATCAGTGGGAAAAAATTGGAAAATATAATACCCTTATGACCGACGAAATGCGAAAGGTAACTCAGAAGCATCTAATATACAGTATGACAATTCCTGTTGATCTAAAGAGTAACATTGGAGTTAATGCGACTAATCTTGCAAAGATGGCGCCTGCAAATAAGACAAACACTCTCTTCAAATTTAGTATATACGGACTACCGTCTCCGGGTAGCTATCAAGAACAAAGGTTGAACATGTTCGTAACAGCCGGCAATTTATCAGGAGTCCCCGTATATATTGGAGAATGGAACAATGTAGCGAGGGATAAAGTAATAAATGAAGAAGGCGATTTTGTCTATGAAATAAATCCACAAACGAGTGATATCACCCCTAAGGACACCACAACGATATTAAAAAAATTTAATCAAATAGACCCATACGGATGGGCATTTTGGTATTGGAATTTCAGACCACACAGAGTCGAGAATTTTAATTTAGTGACGAGTGATGAAAATGGCAATTTAATTCCCACGAAATACTTTGATATCCTAAAGAATGCTGTTCATTCGGTTTATTCAGGCAAAAACGCCAAATAGCATATCAAAATCTGCTATACAATTTGACTCTAATTCATGGTAATCTGAAACAGTCACAAACGTTATTTTGAAAATCCTACTTGATGAAATACACATCCATAAGGTTTAATTCTTGTATAAATTCCATAGTAAATGGAAAGGGAAGCTGATTGGGGTTACTGTTACAGTTAAAAGAAAAAAGAAGGCTACGATTACTAGTTTTCATTCTAATACCGCTTATCTTGTCTGCCTACACGCACTTATGGAATCCCACGGGTTTTCCGTCAATACATACAGATGAGGGTCATTACCTGAGGAAAGCAATTTCCACTGAGGATGGTGATGGGCTTCAACCGCAAGCTCGATATCGAGCACCTTATTTTGGTCAAATTTTTTTGGCAGGAATCTTTAGCATTATTGGTTATCCCAGTTTCGTTAACGAAGGTGAAAAGAATCCTGTTGAACAGCTTTATTTGGTTCCACGCCTAATAATGGGAGTTCTAGCTGTAATTGATACTTTCCTATTGTATAGGATCACAGAATATAGATATGGAAGAAATGTCGCAATTATAGCAGCTGTGTTATTCGCAGTAATGCCATTTACTTGGCTGACTAGAAGAATATTTCTGGAGTCGATTCAACTCCCGTTTATACTAACTTCAATATTGCTCATCTTGAGTCTTGATAGACGTAAGGGGGGACGACAACAACAGATGCAGCCACAGCACGAACAAAGACAATATACCAAACTTACTTTGATTGTGTCCGGAATTTTTCTTGGTCTAGCAATTTTTACCAAGATACCTGCATTCACAGTAATCCCGGTGGGATTAACGATGACGTATTTAGTTACTAGAAAAAAGAAATACTTACTAGTTTGGTTAATTCCTGTAATTTTGGTTCCGTTTTTGTGGCCTCTGCACGCTACACTAATTGGAGATATGAAAGATTGGATCAGTGGTGTTCGTTACCAAATCGCTAGAGATAGGCCTCTAATCAATACTCTAAATACATTCTTCGAGATAGATCCTGTATTATTTGTTTTAGGAATGGGTGGTCTCGTCTATGCTGCCATCAAAAAAGACTATTTCATATTGCTATGGGCAATTCCTGGATTTATCTTTCTTCAGGCAATAGGCTATGTTTCTTCATTTCATATGATACTATTACTCCCTCCATTATGCATAGCAGGAGCAAATATGCTTGAAAAAATCGGCAGAAATATATCCAATATTAAAACTAGAAATTTGTTACCCTATATCAGGATAGCAGTTATTGGGATATTTGGAATCTGCAGCATAACTATGCTAATAACAATAAACACGAATTCAACTTATTACCGGGCTCTTGCATTTGTTCTTTCAAATTTACCTAATAGTAGCAACAATTCAACAGCTATGAACCCCGCAGATAAGGTAACCCTAGTTGGGAATCCCCAATATTTTTGGATTCCAGAATTTGTTTTTAATAAAACATTCGATGCAAAAAACTTTTATAGTAAGACTCCATTCAAGACAGAAAAATATATGATGATTATAGATGGTGGATTTCAAAAAATTTTGGATCGCGGGGATAATTCTTCAAGGTTAAATTTGGCATTCAATGCTACTCATAATTTGGCAAGATTTGAACAGAATTTTACGGGGGGTACTAATATCAACAAGTACCCATATACAAATTTGAAATTAAGCCCTGAATCACGATTTATTGAACTTAGGTCCAACTATTAATTCCATTTTTAAGTTGTTGTGTCCAAACCAATTAATTTAACCTCGCTGGATTTATTTTCGTCATTAAATGCGTATTTTGTTGCTACATTCAGATTTTATCGAATACCAACCGATTTCTAAAGAGGTGGAAAACGCAGAAGATATACAAAACAAAGACAGTAAAAAAATAGATGATGTTATAGTAGCATTAATTGCCATAGAAAAAGATGATGACGAGTCCATAATTGATGATGTTTGCAAGGAGTTAAAGGCATACAGCGAGAAAATAAAATGTGATAATTTACTAATCTATCCCTATGCACATCTAAGTTCCCAGCTAGCGACACACAGCACAGCTCTTGCAATACTAATTTCAATTGAGAATCAGGTAAGAGATCTGTTTACGATTGTAAATCGAGCACCCTTTGGTTGGACAAAGTCATTTCATATAAAAATCAAAGGTCATCCGCTGGCAGAACATGCTAAAACCATTCTTAGAAAAGGTAACTACAATACTAAAAAGGAACTGACTTCGGAATCAACCGCACTGAAATCTGAAGATGCCCTAAACTCAACTTGGTACGTTCAAGTGCCTGAAGATAAGTTAATTCCAATAAATGATTATGCTTTCGAAAAAGACAGTGCACTTAAAAAATTGGCAGAATATGAATTATCTAAGAAGAGAACAGTAGTTGATGTTCCGCCACATGTAAAATTGATGAAGAGATTAGCAATAGCTGACTATGAACCATCTTCGGATGGAGGAAATATGAGATACTATCCCAAGGGACGTTTGATGAAATCATTAATAGAGACCTATGTAACAAAGATGATTCACGAATATGGTGGAATTGAAGTCGAGACACCAGTTATGTATGATTCCAATCATCCGTCTATTCATAGTTACTTCAACAGATTTCCAGCCAGGCAATACAATATAGAATCAGACAATAAGCAGCTTTTCTTAAGATTTGCCGCATGTTTTGGTCAATTCTTGATGGCCAAAGACTTTCAAATTTCTTATAAACAACTTCCATTGAAGCTTTATGAATTAACTAGATATTCATTTAGGAGAGAAAAAAGTGGCGAACTAGTGGGACTTAGGAGACTTAGAGCATTCAGCATGCCAGATTGCCATGCTTTTTGTAGTGATATCAATCAAGCAAAAGAAGAGTTCGTAAAAAGATTTGAGTTATCATTGAGAGTTGTAGAGGGACTGGGTATTTCCCCTAATGACGACTTAGATATGGTTATCCGGTTTACTTCAGACTTTTATGAACAAAATAAGGAATTTATTCGGACATTTGCGGCTAGATTAAAGAAACCCATCCTGGTAGAAATGTGGAAAGAAAAGTTCTTTTATTTTATCGTAAAGTGGGAATTTAATTTTGTAGACAGGTCGGGAAAGGCTGCTGCACTCTCCACGGATCAAATTGATATTGAAAATGGGAAAAGATACAACATTGAATTTGTTGATAGTGACGGCGAGAAAAAGCATCCAATCATTTTGCATAACTCTCCTAGTGGAGCGGTCGAGCGGGTAATATTTGCACTACTTGAAAAAGCTGACAGGGATGTACATACAGGCAAGCCACCATCATTGCCTCTATGGTTATCACATACACAGATAAGAATAATTCCGGTATCTTCAAATCATTTGGTGTTCTGTGAAAAAATTCTGGAGGAGCTGAAGAAAACCAGTATAAGAGTAGACATTGATGACAGGGAGCTTTCCGTTGCAAAAAAAATTAGAGAAGCAGAATCTGAATGGATTCATTTTATCATTGTCATTGGGGACAAAGAAGTCGGAGGTAAAGATTTTGTAGTCAGGGAAAGAGTGGCCAAATCTCAATACAACATATCCATAGAAAATCTAGTTGGACGAATTAAACAAGAAATATCAGATAAACCGTACCTGCCATTAAACCTACCAAAATATTTATCAAAACGTCCAATAATCATGGTATGAAATATTGATATTGGTAGACTATTGCGTTTACCATAATTTCATTCATTTAATGTTTTTATATTTAATAATCAGATCTCATTCAAATGGGAAGAGTAGACAAAGGGGTAAACTGCAGTGTAAGCGGGTGCTCAGATTCTGCAGAGAGATCAATCAGTGGAAGTAAGGCTAGTATGGCTTCAGATTTGCAGGTTAATACTTCAAACAAAAGGGTGTATTTATGTAGACAACACTATAAAGAATGGAAAAAAGCTACGAAAGAAGATAGAGAAAACGAGAGAGCTAGATGGGGCTAGATATAATACTAAACCAGTACGGTAGTATAACAAAAAGTACGAGTTGACTGGTATATCGATCATATGTATCTGGCTAAACATACTTTCTGGGAATTATTCTTAAAAGAGTTTGTGCCGCAAGTGTTCCTTCCCTGTAATCATGGTTTTTGAGTGAAACCTCTACAAGATCCATCCCTATTAGATTTGCCGAATCGTTAATACTTTTAAATATCTTAATTATTTCAAACGGATTCAATCCAAAAGGCTCAGGGGTTCCTGTACAAGGAACATATGGCAAATCATAAACATCAATGTCGAAAGATATGTATATGTTTCTATTAGCAGTAACTTTGGAAATATAAGTTGATACATCATCAATATTTTTTTTTATATCCCATGGGTCAAAGGTCATAATACCATTTCTTTCTGCAATATTATTTTCATTCTTATCCGTTTGTCTGATACCTATTTGTATGATATTTTTGCCTTGAATGTATCCCTCGTCTATCAGCCTATAGAATGGGGTAGTATGACAGAGTTTCATACCATCATATTCAGGTTTTAAATCTCTATGTGCATCAAAGTGTATCAAGAGGGGTTGATTATCTGAGAGACCTTTAAAGCAAAAATACGTTATCGTATGTTCTCCTCCAAGGATAAATGGTTTTTTCTTACTCCTAGACAATCCTTTTACCAGAGTAGGAATCTTTTCATCTAGGAAGGAAAAGATGGAGTCTATCTTATGATCGTGGTAATTAGGTATTTTAACGTCTCCCAAATCGAAAATTTTGGTAATTTCATTGATATCTTTTTCTTCATCGTAAATGAATGTTTCAATCTGACGTGCAGAAACACTCCTGATCGCTTCTGGACCTCTTTTTGTACCTTTTCCGAATGATGTAGTTAGCTCTAATGGAATACCAAAGAATACTAATTTTGCATCACCGAATGAAATTTTCGTGTCGATATCCCCGAAGGAAGCTCCAGCTTTGGTTCTTTCTGGAGTAATAAAGAGAGAATCGAAAAGATCTAGAACTGTCAATTTGTCTTATTGAATAACTGTAAACAATTATATTTATTTAAGCAATTTGATATTTTTGCTAATTTGACCAGAATAATTCATCTAAATTACTTTGTCTTGGTTTACCAATTATAGACTTGAAATTTACATCTAGAGCGGTCAAAATTTGATCTAATGTGGATTCCATAGCCTCCAAGTATTTTTCAGTATCAATTTCCTTATGGGTAGCTAGCTCAACAGGTTTGACTCCTTCAGAAGTCTTTGTTTTTACATATGAGATTATGTCCCCTGCTTTAGCTTGTCTTCCATTTGAAAATAACAATGCTGCCTTTATGTGCTGTGGGATACCCTTTATTGAATTGTTGATAGAATCATGACCGTCTATTGAGGTTATTCTTTTATTTTCACTACTCTTTTTGCCATACTTTTCGGGGGATTTATTTATCATAACGTTAAAAGATAGTTCCTCCATTGGGTATTCATCTGACTCTAATTTTTTTGCACTTTCACGAACAATGTTTTTGATTTTCTCTCTAGCAGTATCAAAATCCTTTTCAGTGTTAACTTTACCCAATATATCTAGCATGCTGTAAAACGTTTTCCTAATAAAAGCTGGAGTGTGGGATTTTTTGCCTGTTAATCCCTTTACATCAACAGTTCCATCCTTCAAGACACCCAGATAATTTTTCTTGAGATTGTTAAATACAACATATCGATATTCTTTGTCCAATTCAAGATCTACCCCTTGATTGGTTTTGGCCCATTTTGAAATTTCTTCCACCTTACCTTGTGAGGGATCCCTCAAAAATAAAGAATCTGTGTCACCATAGACAACTTCTACTCCTGATTCCCTACATTTATCTATTGTATTGGTGATTATATTTCTTCCAATAGCTGCCGTAGCATCCGCAACTGGTAGGCAGTATAGTGGAAATATTTCTGCGCCCATTACACCGTAACTTGCATTGAGAATTACTTTAATTGCCTGACTTACTACCGTATAGAGTTGTCGTTCTTCGGGCGAAATTGTTTTATCTTTTGATAGTTGCTTATAGTAATTTACTCGCAGGTCTCTCAGTGATCCTATAAGAAGCGAAGTAATTCCCTTTTTCTCCTTGCATGTCCAATACGCTGTATCAGGGATCTTTTGGTGTGGATCTTGACTGCAAGAATCATGTGGACAATTTACTGTTTCGTAAGATAAGTTATGGACGTTTATTATACTAGGATATAGACTTGCAAAATCAACTACTGATACATTGAAGTGGATTCCTGGTGTTGGTTCAACGACAAGTCCCCCCCTGTACTTTTTTTCTTTTATAATTGCGGAAGTAGATACCTCACCCTTGTAACGTAATTCTTCGGTGCGCGGAATCAGCGCGTTTATCTTTCTATGTTCATAAAAGAGCATTCCCCTTATCCATTGGTTCACACCTACTCTAGAAAGGTCTTCAACAGAAAGTCTAGATATTCTAGCAATCACAAACAATAGCTTCAGAAGTAGATTGTCATTAAATCTTGTTAATCTAAAAGTCAATTCAGTATCTTTTAAGCAATATTGTGCCAATTTTTGGATTGGCAAGTCGCCAATATTGCCCTCAAATTCAATTTTGCTATCATTTAATAGAGCTTCTGAGATGGCATTTAATCTATATTCAGAATATTTGTGGCTGAATGCGTAAATTTGGATGGACCTATTTTGAAATGTTCTAAATAAATCAATGTGAACGCCATGTCTTAATTGAACCGGTTCTGTTTGAATACCTTTCTTGATAACTGTATCTCGCTTTACCAGTATAGGAATTTCTTCCTTTGGTATTATTGTATGGTTTATAGGATCAATTGCGGGATCTTGAGATCTTTCATAAAGATAGGGAAGATCAAAATCATCACCATTAAAGGTAACTAATAAATTGTATGACGAAATTAATTTAAAAGTTTTTTCCAATAGTTCTTTTTCAGTCTTGCACATAACTGCTTCAGGAATTAATTCTGTTCCATCATTGGGATTTTTATCTTGTTCAAGAAGGAATACTTTTCTTTCATCATTTGAGACGATTCCTACTGCAGTAACTTTCCTATCGTGTTCTCTTGGAACAGGCATTCGTCCCTCTTCTGAATCTACTTCAATATCAAGAGCTACCCTCTTTATTTCTGGAATTGGTTGATTTAATAGATCTGCCCATTCTCTAACATATTCTCTGTATTTATCGTTTCTTGCCTCTTTGCTGTCTAGGATTTTGTCCCAAAGAAAATTTTTCAATGCATTCTGGACAATTTCTGACATCTTGTATGGATCTTCAATTATTTCATATCCCTTTCTTTTGTAGTATGAACCGGGGATTAACCTTGTATCATAAAGATAATTTTCGTGATACTTGATGTTGGCTTCCCATACATTGAGCTTTTCTCTTATGCCACCCCTGCCTCCTATTGACAGAGGATCAGGAGCAATTATTTTTATTGCCTGAATTTCTCTGTCTGACAATAGGTCTATTTTTGGTATTCTCTTTAACTCAAATTTCTTTTCAACGGCTGCAATTTCTTCTGCTCTTTTTTCGTATTCCAATTTAGTATAACAATAGGGTTTGTGATTCGTTTTATCCTGCCAAAAATATATTACATGCAAATTAGGATCGTAAAATTTTAATTTGACTTTCTGATTTTCACCAGAATAAACTGCTGAAATGAGCATGACACGAGTATTTTCGGGAAGTTCCTTCTCGTAATTCAAGTGTTGCTTATCGTTTTGAAGAAGTGGCGATTGATCCAATTATTGTTCACTGGGATTAACTCCAAATATGGAAAATGGATAATTATCTTTTGCTACTCTGATCATGAACTATTTTGTTTGTGTCAAGTAAGGTGAATATCATTTTCAACTAGATTCAGCAGTGACTACCTTACGCTCATTTCGTCTAATAGCTATTATGCCGAAAGCGTAGAGAGCAATCATGGGCAGTGCAACAAACCACATTGTAATCCCGCTTCCGTCTGGTGTTATTACTGCACCAAAAATCGTTATAATTATTATTGCATATCTAAAGTTTTTTTGCCAGAATTTTGAATCAGTTAAGCCGCTTAGGGATAGTACATACATTATGATTGGAAGCTGAAAGGCAATACCAAACCCAAGAACGAATTGAAGTACAAATGTTATGAAATCATTGACTGTCAGAAATGCTTCAGCGCCTATAGATTCACCATAACTGTATAGAAAATCTAGGGTCCATGGGATTACAAGCACATATGAGAATACTAGACCAAATACAAACAAAATAAACGTTGGCAACAATATTTTGACAAGTTTAATTTTTGTGGATGACGGTGAAGACGCTTTAGTAGATACACTTGTTTCTCCGGTTTCACCTTTTCTTTTTACCTGATTAAACGCAGGAGAAACAAAACCATATATCTCTTTAATTACGATTGGCAAAGAACATGTCAAGCCAATTAGCAAGGAGAGATAAATCTGACCAAAGAACACCTGACCGGGAGCTGTCTGAATAAACTTTACTTCTGATGGAAGTAAGGTATCCTTCATAAAAGTTGTCAATTGCAGGGCTATGTTGTTAAATGGTTCTGGGTATGGATAATATACTTTTAGATAAGTTAAATGAGTTGGATTGAGGAATGGAAGTGAGATAGGGATAATTGTAGTTTTTATGCTAAAACTCATTGTAAAAATAGTTATTATTGCAATGCAAATTATTATACGAATAAGCCTAACTCTTAGCTCATCAATATGTTCAGGTATCGACATCCTAAATGAAGACATTACAATATTCGGAAATATGCAATCTAGGTATAATAATTATATTGGTAGACTAGAATTTGATAATATATTGTTGGACCCAATAGCTTATTTTAAGTCAAATTAGAGTACGACTATGGCCCACGAAATAAAACAAAACTTATCCTTAAGAGCAAATACTTTTAGAAGATAAAATCAATAAGAGTTTATGCAATATCACAAAGCATCCTTTATTGGACTTGAACGATCTAAAAGGGCTCAATTAAAGCTATTTGATTATACGGGTTATGCCATGTTAACATATACCGTAAAACAAGATGGAAATGGATTTTCACCGGTAGGTGAAGAAATGCTGGTGACCAAAATGGATAGAGAAACCGAGTCCTTGTTATTTTTGTGTGATAATGATGGTTATACGAAGGCCCAATCAAAACCGTTACCAAGAGAAAAGGCCAGTGAAGTGTATAGAAAAATGCTAGATGACGGGTTCGAAGAATATAAAGGACAAATCAAGACCGTCTCATAAATCTAATAGCATAGCAACTGCTGAGGACCATTTCCGTACTTGGTCAATTAAACAGATTGTATTCCATAATAGTAAGACTTACTAATTTTGATTGCTCATTACTATCATTTTATTACTAGTTAGAATAACTTCTAAATAGTAATTTGATTATTACATATACTCTAAACAATAATTTTTGTACCACGATGGCTATTTTTCATGATGAGATCTCTAATAATATTAGGATCGGATTTTATAACCCATGTCGAAATTTTAGATCTTTCTATTACCTTCATAGCGACGATATCCATAAGTTCATACTTGCCAGCCAAAGTACTTTCACTGTTCAAAAGTTGTAAGCACTTTTTTATGGTAATTTCTTTAAAGAGTTTTGCTCTTGGATTCTTTTTTGGATCAGCATCGTAAATACCATTAACGTCCGTTGCATTTAAGAATCTGTAGGCTTTAATTTTTTCACAAATGAGTGCTGCAGTAGCATTGGTACTTTGACCTGGATGAAGGCCACCACAGACTATAATTTTGTCTGATTGACATGCAATACTAATTTCCTCAAGATCTGACGGAATAATTGGGTAAGCAGAATTTCCGAGTGCCGAAGAAAGTAACATTGCATTTAATCTTGAAACTTTTATGCCCATTTCATCAAGGCTGCTTTCATCAGAACCTAATGTTCTCGCCAAATTAACGTAATGCCTTGCTATTAATCCGCCTCCTGAAACTACAACTGGTTGAACTTTGGTTTGTATATCAAGTAAAACTTGAGCATACTCCTTTAGAGATTTTGGTGTGGTTTTAAAATTAAAAACACTACCACTTAATTTTATGACTAGGATTCTTTTTTGTTTTGAGGATTTATCAGAGGTACTCATTATTTTTCTGGTAACTCCTTGTCTAGGACATCTTTTGATATATTTGTAATTTTTTTCCGATCCTTGTGGTTAGTATATACTCTTATCATATCAAGATAACCTGTTATTGAATTTACCAGAGGGAGATTAGAAACTGGTTGTTTAAAGAATTCGTCCTCACTAACAAGAAGTATTGATTTCAGTTCCTGTTTATTTGGAGCGAGAGGAACAAGGGAAATGCCATAGGTGTCAAGGAAAATTTTTCTTTCATCAATATTTGATAGTCTTGCGATTCTCAATCTCATCTCTTCAATTTTAGTTCTGTTTAGCTTTGTATATTTATCTCGTTTTCGAATAGATCTGTCATAAACGCATTTTAATAATCGTCTATCCAAGTAGTTAGAAATCATTTCCTTCGCAATTTTATTTTCTGAAGTCGTGCAGATCTTCCACATTATACTATCATCAGTTAGTTTTAGATAGTCTGGAATTGATATTCTACTCAAGTTTAAAATGTCACTTGATAGCAACAGTGAATGAAGAAGCATTACTTCTGCGGATCGTACAGTCTTGTGAAAATATACTGCCCTGAACATCTCAAATCTTGAAATAATCATGGATTCAAAAGAGTAAAAAGATGAAATGTCCAAAGCTAGATTTTCATTCTCAGTTACACTGAATGAATTAATGATCCTGTTGTAATCTACTTTTCCGTACTCTACTCCAGTAAAAAAACCATCCCGAGGAAGGTAATCCATCAGATCTGAGGACAGACTACCAGAAATTATTTCGTTTTTGAATTTTACTTTAGAATTACCAAAAGAAATCTCACTAATAGTAAATGGGGAATAACCAAAACTTGAAAGAATATCGCTCAATTCAGTTTTGCAAATAATTTCCGCTCCGATAGTCTCGTGATTTTTGTTACCTGTAACCGTTAATGCTTCTTCAAACAGATGAGAAAAAGGGCCATGGCCAACATCATGTAATAGAGAAGCTACTCGCAACTCCTGAATTGATTCTTTGTCAATTGCCCCTATTGAAAATAGATGCTCACCCGCCAATCCTGCTAGATGCATAGTACCCAGCGAATGTTCAAACCTTGAATGTTGAGCTGCTGGATATACTAAATGAGCACCAGCCAATTGCTTAATTCTTCTTAATCTTTGAAATACGTTTGAGTCAATGATTTTTTTTTCCAGCTCTGTAAACCTGATGAAATTGTGAATAGGATCAGCAATTTCTCCAACAAATTTCATATAATGTACCTAGAAAGAAAGCAACACTGAATTAAATTTTCATAATTTTTCTTACCAATTCTAGCACTTGAACATTAACAATATTTACGGAATCTTCTCCATCAATAATGTGCCAATTGAATTTCTTAGCAAGCGTCTTGTAATTCCTCCTGACCTTGCGAATAAGATCTAAATCTTGTTCAAATGTATCGGTGGTGTCATTTCTGGATCTTCTCACCAAGGTATTGGTTTCGATGTCTATTACTACCACAAGATCTGCTTTTGGCAATCCCTCATCCAATGCGAGAAGCCAATTCAATTTTAAGCCCTTTGATATTCCATAGACTAGATTGGATTGATAATATCTGTTCATGATAACTGTAGTTCCCTTGACAATAAGGGATTCAATTTCGGACTTTTTCTCCCATCTATTTGCAGAAAGGAGCATCATCTTCACCTCATCCGAATAATCTCTCTTTCCGTCTAGGAATTGTTTTATCTCTCTACCCACAGGGGTGGAATAATCAGGGAAATCAAGTTTCACGTATTTTTTGCCTTTTAGTTTTTT
>DATEFQ010000101.1:0-24887 GCA_035280585.1 Nitrososphaeraceae archaeon | reverse complement strand
GCTCATATTCCCACTCATCATTGTTCCGTTGCCAGTCATGTTACTGCTGCTGGCATTGAGCATTGTAGCGTTTTGTGTTACTTCACTTTTAGATGAAGATTTTGACTCTGATGATGAGGATTTCTTTTCAGATCCGGATTTTGATTGGGTTTCTGAACCTGATTTTGAAACTTTCTCACTTGAGAAAGTTTGTTCTGTACAGACAACACTTGGACTGCCTTTTGGTGCGACACATGTTCCTTCTGGATGATCATTTGCGGTTGAAGTTTCATTGGCTAGTACTGCAAATGCACCACCTTTTACAACATCTTTCATTGCGTGGTCTACACCTACATAGATGCCTGGATCTGGGAATGTTGCTTCAATTACTGATGCTGAACCTGGAGGAATCCACCAAGTCTCGTCATTTTTATCTTGCATTCCATAGGCTTTTCCTGTTTCGTCAGTGCCATCTCTTACGGTAATCATTCCGCTGATAAAGTGGAACGATACACCATCATTTGGTCCTGCATTCACTATATACCAGCGAGTTAATTCACCTGGTTTTACCTTGAATAGATCTGGGCCGTTAAGTTTTACTTTATTTACTTGGCCAATTGCTGGCACATATTTGTGAGCCATACCGTTTGTCAATACTAGATCTGGGTTATTTGCTAATAGCTTGTTCATGTCAAATGATCCTTTTGTTCCATTTACACCGTATATTTCACTGAATACTACATAGAATTCTTTGGCTTTTTCTTCGGTTGTTGGATGAACAACTATACCACCATACATTCCGTTAGCAATGTGTTCCCATATTCCATTGAGACCATCACCACTGCAGTGGTAGAAGAATGCACCTGGGTATACTCCCTTAAGTGACCATGATTTTGATTCACCTGGTTTTACAGCTCCAGAGTTTGCTTTATCTGGACCAAATCCTGCATGAAAGTCCATACTGTGAATTGTCTGTCCTTCGTTCTTTAGTGTGAGGTTTAATGTGTCACCCTGATCTATCGATATAACTGGTCCTGGTATGGTACCATTGAATACCATTGCGTTATACTTAACACCACCTGGGTGTAAATCATTATCAGGAGCAACTTGAACTTCTTTTTCGGATGCGATCAAAGTTACGTGTTTGACTTTTCCTGAGGATTCTTTTTGCTGATCTTTTGCTTGAGCATATGCCACATTGCTTCCTGAAAAATGCGGAACCAAAGCGATGCTGCTTACAAGCAAGAAGCTAGATACTACTAAGCTTGCAACTAATAAACTACGATTCATTAGCGCATTGTATTATATCCCACTATAAATATTATTCTAAGATAAGAATAAAATATTTTAATTTAATTTATAAATTTGTTGAAATAATACACGGATTACATAGATATCTATGTTTTTTGACCTTTGGATAGAAATATACAATTCATTAAAAGGAAAAAATTGTCCCAAGCTAGTTAGCGATTAGTGACTAAAAGGATCAATAAACCTGATGAGTTACTTGTACGATAAGCAATGAGAGTCAAGATCATTAATCATCGGTTAGCAACTTCTTCATCTCTTGATAATCTTCTTTGCTAATTTCCCCCTTTGCAAACCTTATCTTTAGTATATGCAGTGGATCGTCAGTTCCAATTATTATTGATTTAGTTAGTAGATTGGAGTGAATCGATGAGGTGGACTTAACTTTCGTTGCATTAATTAATTCACCATTGTCTGCTAACCCACTAGCGTGGTTTTGCATCTGGGGTTTTTGAACAAGATAGCATTCCTTGCATAACATAAGATTGCGATTCCAACTAATCTTCGCAGAATATTTTCTAATTCCCAATTTTTTCTGACATACGCAACAATAGTTTTTTTCATGGCTTGATAATAAGTTATAGCAAGATTCGCACAATTCACTATGTGTGGCCCAACCAATCGAAGGAAGATATCTCGATAATCCCAGTTTGAATTTTTTCTTACAAATCGCACATTCATCCAAGTCTTCAAACTTTATGTCAACGTCTTGTCCGATAATTGGCAGGAGAAGATTAAAGAAGTTATCCGCAAATTTTCTATCTAATCCACGCTTTGAATAATCATATATCTCTACTCCTGTAGGTTTTTCCTTTAGAATAATTTGAAAATTAATACCAGATTGGTTTTGGGTTCCAAAGACAGATTTACCTACGATGTTATTTCTCTGCTTGTCAGCGTACTTTATTTCTGCATTCTTTTTACAACACTCAAGCACAGTATTAAAAAGATCGTAATTTACGTTAGAAAATGATGCTGACGCTTTGATAGTCACATAATAGGTTATTCATGATGCATAGAAAAATTTTTCTAAGGTTGTTCTCAATTTTCAATAGCGATAATTAGTAAGACTAAGAATTGATAGAAACGGGGAATTCAAATTTTAGAGGAGTTGGAAGAAAGAGGTTATCAAAATCAACACCGGTTACTTCTAGAGATACCGTATAATTCCCAGGAGAGAAAATATTTCCAATAACCTTAATTGGTCCACTGTAATCAGCTATATAACTTGCTGAAAGTGGATCAAAATTTGCATTTATGTGATACGGTTCTGTTGTTGACCTGACGAATTCCATTAGTATGTGTCCATCGTGACTGTGAACAGTTTCAGTGAAAAGCCTACGACTTTCATTAGATACCGTGACAAGATAAGTAGTATGCTGTATGTTTTTACCAGTTTTGTTATCTAATAAGGTAAAATCAAGATGAACATTTTTGTTAGCAGGCAACTCGGTTGCATTAAATTTTAGCTGTGCATTTCGATCGCCTAATGTAACCATAGGCATATTATGACCATCACCTAATTCAGCAGCAAATGCTCGAAAATCAGAATTAGGAATAATGAATGAGCAGGTGATTACAGTTAATAAAACCCATGCACTCGCTGACATACAGTTATAAATTCAACTAATAATTTAATCCATTATATAAATTGAATTAAAAAATGTGTCATATTAACAAGTAGTGAATTTGTTTTCCTGTTAAATAATATAAATTACCAATTACTTGGTACATTCAACATGGACATGCATACTAAAATAATTCTATCTTTCTTATTTGTGACATTTACTATTCTACTTCCTAATTTGCATCAGGTAATTGCTGATGGAATTTTTGAGGAAAATCTACCTCCTGCCACGGTAGGTAATAGAGTAGCGAGCCTTTACACTAAGATAAGTCCGCCCATATTGACATCTGATACAAAGCAAAATGCTTTTTTTCATTTGAGGTTATTTGATTCAAAAACTGGAAATAACATATCTAATGTTAATTATTTTGTAACTATTACCAAAGGGGACAAATTACTGTTACGTGAATTATTTTATTCAAAGGATGGACCATTAACACTAAAATTCCGACCAGCTCAAGCTCCAGTTACAGTCTACGGATCTACTGAGCCATTTTTGGGCGGATGGACAGATGAAACTGGACAACTAACAGTAGCTGGTCCTGTACTCACTCAAGGCGGATTATATCATTTTGCCATAGAAATCTTTGGAATAGACAATGTGAGGAACATCTTCAAGCCTGAGAATGCTCCAAAGTTTAATTCTTTCCTGAGTATTGGGGATGTATTCACTACTAATTTGACGCATGGAAATGAGAATTATAATAGCACTCTAATTTCATATTATGATAAAATTAGAAATTTCACTTTTGATCCTAAAAATATGAGGGCAGAATGGACAATGCCATTTAATTGGAACGTTTCAAGAATAAAAGCAAATAATATTTTTGTTCATGAAGAATTTAGGGTTCCAAAATCATTTAACGCATTCTCTAATTCTACGCTATTTAATGCTACAGTAAATGGACAACCAGTGGTAGGAAGATCTCTCGCCATAGATCCATTTACTTATGATAAGGCATTAGTAATTCACTTTCTTTTGAACAAAAATGATATTATCAAACTAGCTCAAAATAATCAAGTAGTAGCAGATAGTAATAGTTCAATGATGTTTACACTTCGACCTCTAGCAAATCAATCACAAAAAACCTCTGCGGATGTGGTAACTGATACGGGAGGAATACATGCATCACTATTGTGGAATCCAAATCCTCCCGTAATAGGAAAAAATAATCTTGGTATTAATTTCAGTGATGCTCTGAGTGGAAATCGATTAAATGCTGATGTTAATTACGATTTGTTGATTCGAAACAGTACAGGAGATGTAATTGTAAAGAAGAATAATATCACAGCAATTAATGGAATTTCTAACCAGACCTTATCATTGCCGTCTAAGGGAGAATTCAACTTGGAGCTTCTAGTAAAGTCATTAAAAATCCCCAAGCTGACTGCATTAGATACTACCAGGAAAGGTATTGCAAGAGGTTTCGTTGTCGTTTCATGATAATATTTTGGACAAACAATGCAGTTATGAATTAATGTATATTTGCTAACAGTTTGAGAATTGCAATACTATAATGCAATTCTAAGGCTCATGTATGAAGCATTTCTGATTTGTATTAATATGTAATTATTTATTGGTCCAGGTTTTTCATTCCTTTGTTTCTTTCAATATGGTCCAGGACCTCCTCGTATTGTACATCAAACTGTTTGGTAGAGAGTGACAAATGTTCAATTTTAGCAAATGCCTTTACAATACTCTTTGCTGCGAGAGGTTGAGGCAGGGATTTGTCCGAAATTTCGCCGTAAAATCCAATTCCTTCAATATTTCTATCAGATGCCATTCCCAAGATAAGTCCATTAAACCAGGTTATTGTTGTAAATTCAGAACCTAAAGTATCCACATTATAACTTTCAAGTAGTCCTTTCAGTTGCGGTTTAGTTGCTACGCCTACAACTCTTGGTTCTCCTGTGGCCATTTCATTCAATGAGCCACCAGCGGTATAGAGTCTTTTAACATCACCTATCGACAAACAGAAATCAAGGAATGTATTGCACAATTCAACTAGCTCTCTTTGGTCTTCAGGTTGGACGTCACCAGTAAGAATTAGTAGTTTTTCTTCTTTAGAAAAATAAATCTTGTAAATATCCCTTGCTGATTCTATAACACCATCTTTTACATTAACCCATGGTTTAGGATTTGAGATAATATTTGCAATGTGTTCAGTATGCAAATTGCTTGTTAAAAATGAAGACACTAGTCCACCAACTCTACCCATGTCAGGAAGCGAAGCAAATACTGTAAATGAATCTACTTTCTTTTTTATCAAAATTTCTACCATTAACATTCTTGCTTGTACACTCCATCAATTGAGTCTATATAGGGATATTGTTTCAAAGATAGGTTTTAGAGCGTGTCCTCTTCTTCCGCTAGTTTATCTATGGATTCTCCACTAGGTAGCGGTGAATTCTTATCAACCTGATATGTGTAAAGTTCGTCCCAATCCATTCCTAAAATAACGTTTCTCCCAACAGCAATGATTTTCGATTTAGGAACGTCAAATCTATAATTACGTTCACCGAAGATGATTATCTTGTCGTCAGTTTCCTTCATTATATGTCCTACATGGTCCTCATTTTCTATCCTGACTCCTTTATTGAACAGCGTCTTTGCATATTCTTTTACATAATTGTTGAAATCAGTGGTATCATCTCTTCCCCAGGGGTCTACATATTTACTTGTGGGAAGCGGAGCATCCCTGCTAACAGAATATTTTTTTGCAATTTCTCCAAACTTTAGTCCTACCAACACGTTTTTGCTAACTGTCTTGATTTCTGAAAGTGGTATATCATATCTTTCCTTGCCATCTCCGAATACAACAATTTTATCATTAGTTTCTCGAACAACAAATCCAATGTGAGGTGCATCCAGTGCAATAACAGCCCTATTGAAATATTTTCCGGATGTCATATATCACTCAATATCCGGTAATGCTGTATATTAATAAATAGCCGAAAAAGCTAGTAGCTCGATTGTCTGAATTACCACTATTTAAACAACCTTTAAGTGCGATTAGATATTCTAATACCTTATGGAAAAAGCAAAAGTAAAAAGAGGCGTACATTATGATGATGAAACTTTAGAAAAGATGAAAAGATATTACAATATAGATAGCCATGAGGAACTTTTGCGATTCATAAAGACCCACGGGTTGAGGAATTATGATTTTGAAATAGATAACTTATGATATTCGTAAATAGCATAGGAATTTGTATTGATAATTAGGTAGTTTGGTTTTTGAATTTTTTTCATCTCATAACACAATTGGAAGCAGGCTTTTTAATTCAAGATTTTGCAGTCGTAATGATTGTAGCCGCTATTATGGTTTTTGTCACGCATAAATTGAAGCAGCCGATGGTAATCGGATATATTTTGGCTGGTATGCTTATTGGCCCATTTACTCCTCCGTTTAGTTTGGTACATAACGTTGGGACGATAAACACGCTAGCTGAACTTGGGATTATCATACTTTTGTTTGTAATTGGAACTGAATTTCCCATCACCAAACTCAAGTCTGTTGGAAGAATATCCATGATTGTGGGTATTGCAGAATCACTTGGGACTCTATTAGTTACTTTCTTCGTGGCACGAACGCTTGGTTTTTCACAATTTGACTCAATGTTTTTGGCACTTGCCATGTCCGTTACTAGTACTGTTGTTACGGTAAAGTTACTTGAAGAACTCAACATGATTAATGAAAAATCAAGTGTATTGATAATGGGTATATTAATTGTAGAAGATGTTATTGTCATTACCATGTTAGGTATCTTACAATCATTAGCTCTGACAGCAGCTGTGTCGTTTGTTGACGTTTTGTTATCGGTGACAATAGTTTTGGGCTTCATAGCAGCGATTCTAATATTAGGTTCAAGATATCTGCCACCACTGATAGACAAGCTAGCTCGAACAACAGATTATTCTGTTTTGATAATAGTTATACTAGGTCTGGCGTTTGGTCTATCGTTTGTTGCCATTGAACTTGGATTGTCACCTGTAATAGGGGCATTCCTAGCTGGCGTGCTAGTAGCTGAATCGAATAGTGCGGGTATAGCTCGAGTCATAACGATTCCCCTAAGAGACGTGTTTACTGCGTTATTCTTCGTGTCAGTTGGAGCACTTGTGGATGTCTCAAAAATTCCACTGTTTATCATTCCTGCTTTAATCCTCATTGTGACATCATTTATGGCAAAAATGATTATTATCATACCTGTTTTAATTAGAGCCGGATATGACACTACTACCGCTGTTAGAACTGGCCTTGGACTAGCTTCGGCGAGAGGTGAGATGTCACTCATAGTAGGAAAAGGCGGCCAGGACGTTGGCGCTGTCTCTTCATATGTCCTTCCTATCCTAGGAGTTGTTACAATTGTTACCACCTTTGTCACCCCTTATATATTAAAAATAGGAACTAAACTAAACATATCATCAAGTCCAAGCGAAGACAAGAAAAGCTAGATAAAATATACTGAATCAAAATAAATAATCACCACCATTCCTAGATAACACGAAAGTGAAAGATGTTCAGGATTGATTTAGTATACCAGTAATTCTTACTGAATGTTCTCTCGGCGGAATGAAGATTTTGGTAAATATTGTCTTACCATCTTTTGTAATTTGTTCATCCTTTTGTCCTATATTATCCAAATATATTTTTACATTCGGAGTATTATCTAATTGAGGTATCTCAAAAGTAACGATACCTCCTAAAGGATTATAATGATCGGCAATAAACAAAATACTATCGGATGCTTTATCATAAGTAAAATTGCTTATCTTCGCAAGGCTCTCTAAACCATAGGTTAGAAATCTACCGTCACCTAAATCAAGAGTATTAATTGGAGCGTTCAGATCAATTCCAGCACAACTGAAATAATTTGCATATTTTGCTATCGCGTTGTCCGGCCTAGCTGAAAAAGATTTAATCTCTCCTGGTTTTAAAATAGGTATAATATTAGATTTGATAGAATCTATTTGCGATCCATTCTTATCGTGAACTGATGCGTATACACTAATATTCTGCAAGACGACTTGCCCTATATTTTTTAATGTTCCGACCAATTCTCTATATTGACCCACTGGAAAGTTAGAATAATTTTGCACAACGACATTATAATATGGTTCATTCAACATCTGTATTCCCCGTACGTACGGTTTACCCAAGACATCATAGTCCCTACCTATTTTAAATTTAAATGGAGATTCCTTACCTGGAAAAACTATTTTACTAAATGTCGGATCATTCAAGGTTGTATTTGAACCATCAATTTTATTCCGGACATCGAGTCCTACGGTCACATGTTTAGATGTTGTTCCGTAATTTGTTACAACGCCGGCGATATTCAACATACCATTAGAATCATCAAAGGGAGATCCTGAGGAAACTCCAATATCAGCCCCGTAAATTTGAGCGAAGCTTAATTGGGAAATGTACAAAGTTAACAAAAAAGCACTCAGGAAAATAATAATCTGGTTCACAGTAATATGTAATTGAAAGGAAAATAAATATTATTGTTAATTAGAGGAAGAATTTCTTAGTAAGAATAAGAATAAAAATAAAAATAAATTCAGATTTTCTCGTCTGATATTTTGTCAAATGGGATCATTACTTTTGGTAGATTTTCTATCAAGTCAGTGGCTACCATATGAAGTCCAACTCGTTCATATGCAAAACGAGCAGCCAGTCCATTAAAATAAATTCCTAGGGCAGATGCATCAAAGGTACTATTTATCTTCGAGTAAAGGGCGGCTACGAGTCCTGCAAGTACATCGCCAGTACCTCCTACAGTCATTGCAGGGGTGCTCCTTTTTATTGTAGCAACTTTACCACTGGGGTCGGCAATTACATTTAGCCACCCTTTTAGAATTATAGTAATCTTATGCCTAGATGCCATCCTTGTCGCGCTTGATATTATATCTTCCTCACTGTTTCCCACATCTTCGTTAAAAATTCTTTTGAATTCTCCAGCATGTGGGGTAATAATAGTCCCAGTTTCCGTAATTTCTGTAATTACTTTTGGAATTAATGCTGATGCATCGAGTACTAGCCTTGTTCCATTACCCTTCAGATTCTTGATAAGTGAAATTAATGCTTCGGCCTTGGATACTGTCATTCCCATACCAATAGTTGCTACATGCGGTATCTTTGGAAGACTTTTAATCAGTCGATTTGCAGATCCAATTGTAAGAGAATTATCGGTCATGGGCAATGCAATGATATTCGGGGAATAGGACCTTATCACGCTAATAATAATCCTAGGAACTGCCGTATAAACCAAGTCTGCACCAGCACGGAGTGCACTTAGTGATGCAAGTAGCGGAGCACCGTGATACAAGCTACTACCACCTATGACGAGAACTATCCCATTATCCCCTTTTTTAGATTTTTCATAGCGAGGTCTTAGATGGTTTTTCACATAATCTTGTGTTATGGAAAGTAACTCTGTCAATCTTTACTATTATCTTAGGTCCTCGCCAAAAACCTTCCTAAAAAGGCAGGTACAGGACTAAAAATACATTACCAATTAACTCTTATCACCCAATTGTCTTTGAGTTACCTCAAAAAAGATGAGTTATTGAGAATCAATACTGGTGTTTAATTCCCTTGATAAAACGATTGAATCTAATCCACATTGAAATTCTACTCACATTTAAAATCTAGATGAAAAGTCATTCAATGAATTGAAACCATCTTTTACTTTTTTGGAGAGAACCTACAATTGGAATAGTATATCCACATTGTTTGCAACAATTTCGGTGATCTAGATTCCACCCATCAATATTAAACCCGTACCTTTGAATTACTAAATAACCACACTCAGGACAGTAAGTGTTTTCGAATTTGTGTCCGGGTACATTGCCAATGTAAACATATTTCAACCCAACTTGCTTCGCTACTTCATAATGTTTTTCTAGGGTCAAAACAGGAGTCGAATTAAACTCCATCATCTTGTAATCAGGATGAAATCGTAAAAAGTGAACTGGAGTGTCTTCCCCTAGCTCGTCATAAACAAACTTGCAAAGATTTCGTGCTGAATCCAAACTGTCGCCAACTTCGGGAACAATGAGATCAGTTATCTCGATGTGAATCTTAGTTTTTGATTTAATTTCCTTTAGAGTCGAAAATATTGGATCTGAGCTAGGGATTCCTATATATCGTCTAACGAATTGCTGATTTCCGCTCCCTTTAAAATCCACTGTTATGCAATCCAAAAATTTTGACATCATATTAACAGATTCTGGTGTGTCATATCCATTGGATACGAAAATGTTGAAAATTCCTTGTTTATGCGCCTCAATTCCGCAATCTTTTGCAAATTCCATAAAAATTGAGGGTTCATTGTACGTATAAGCGATACCGTGGGCACCATAAAATTTTGCCTTCTCTACAACCTCTGATGGAGTCATCTCGACTCCCTCTATTTTTCTTCTCTGGGAGATGTCATAATTCTGACAATATTTACAGAGCCAATTGCAACCAGTTGTAGCAATCGAGTAGATGGAAGATCCAGGCATATAATGAATTACAGGCTTCTTTTCAATTGGATCAATATGTCCGGCAATTACTTTTCCATATACATATAGCCATAATTTATTATAATTAACACCTCTAATTCCGCAAAGGCCTATTTTTCCTTCTGGAATTTCACATTTCCTGGCGCATGCTGTACATCGTATCCTGCCATTTTGAAGATTAGAGAATAATTCGGCTTCTTTACCGAGAATTTTTACAGACGCCATGATTTAGTATATAGCACTACGAACTTTATAAATCAGACTCGCAATAATGAAAACGTACGTTTCAGGACAACAAATCTCATATAATTCAAAGCTTTTACTAATGAACTAAAGTGTTGGAATTATTCTCCGGAATTTATATATGAAATAACTGTGTTTCTTTAAAATAGACAGTAAACAATATCATGAGGGCGCCTAAAAAGTGAAATAGAAAATTTCAACATAAGTTTTATATGAAGAAAATAGTCCAATTTTCTATCGCTCCGATGGTGTAGGCCGGTTAAGCATTTCGCCCTCTCGAGGCGACGATCCCGGGTTCAAATCCCGGTCGGAGCACTACAAGATTCTGCAGTCCGGTAAAATCTCTTCATCCACACTTGATTATTATTCAAGAGTAATAGGGGGACTACCAATGTCATCATTATCCTGTAGCATAAAATAATCAACGAGGAAAAATATTATTCTTACTTAGAGACCGGTTTGGAGGCTTTGTTGGGGTGACTAAGGAGTGCTTTGTAGTAATCTTTTTTCTCAATATTATTGAATGTCCTTCTTTGATATGATAATAATAGTGGAGTTTTGACAATTCATTTATGCTTGCCTCAGAGAAGTAATCATCATTGTATCTAGCCAGAATTATTTTGCAATCTTGACAGAATATCTCTTTGAATGACATTCTCCACATTTGACACCTTAACAATTTGTCTATTTAACTATTTACTTTCTTCAAGGATTTCAGTTGCCTCTTGTTTTTTATTCTCTTTGAATTTCATATTCGTGAGCTTGTAATAAATAACTTCACCACGTCTCTCTACAACAGCAGCTATTGCATTTTTTCCCATAATTTCTATTTCTCTTACACTTTTTGACAGTTCTCCTACCTCGACTTTAATCCCTTCATTAACGCAAAATATTACGAATTTCGCGCGTTTCTTTTCGTACCCTCCTCTTTCATATACCCTAAAATCTGCACCAAATCCAAATCCCTCCTTTACAACATAGCCCCTACTTCTTAAGTCTCTATATACTAGAAACTTTGTAACTATCTCCTCATCATACCTTAATACGAATTTGAGTAGATCGCTGAAGTCAACTACATTCCGATTGGTTACGATGAGTCTGTTAATATAAACCAGATATAGTGCTTCATAAGTTTCCAAAAAGTAGCCATCGTTTTCTTTTTCACCGTAGCCCTTGTTGCGAAGCTGATCTTGAGATCTTGAATCATCAATCTTTATCAAGCATTTTTTAGTCAGTACTCCTTCAATCATGTTTTGAAATTCACTGCTCTGATCCGCTTCTCTGGACATAACGATTAAATCACTCTCCAAGAGGGATTTAAGTATTAAAAAAATTGATTTATCATGAAGGGTGTTAATTACAGAGAAACAAAGGGAATGCCATATGTTAGGAGAGAATATATTTCTGGAAAACCCCAGCTAAAAATTGCCAGGTTTTCTTCAGGTCAATCCAAAGTTGATTACGATTACAAACTTGAATTAATTGTTAGTGAAAAAATGCAAATTAGACATAATGCACTAGAAGCAGCAAGGTTGGCTGCAAATAAGTCAATGGCTCAAGCAGGAGACATGAGTTTTTTTTCTAGAATTACAGTTTATCCTCATTTAGTGCTACGCGAGAACAAGATGATTGCCACTGCTGGCGCAGATAGATTGCAAGAAGGAATGAGAAGAGCATTTGGAAAGGCTACCGGGCTTGCTGCGAGGGTAAAGCCTCACCAATCAATATTCGAAGCATATGTTTCAAAAGCAAACTTAGAACTTGCAAAACGAGGTTTCAAGGTGGCATCGAGTAAATTAGGTTGCCCAGCAACTACTAAAATAACTTCACTAAAAAATAATGATGTCGTGGATAATTAAAAACAATTCAAATCCATTGCTTTACTTGTCGTACCTCAAGGTTTGTTGTAGTTCTCTCATGTATTATTGAAATTATAATTATTAAATTACTATCCCTTATTGCTTATATTGGCCCCGTGTGGATCTGAGGCAATTACCACAAGCATTTTATCAAGGGATACCAAATTTGGTAAACTTAAATCAAGCTAACGGAATATGAGAGGAGATAGTAGAAATGGAACAAAGAAGAATCCTAAATTTAATATTTTAAAACAGCTTTGATGACTTTGCATACAACTTAATAAGATAAGAGAATAGTCGGTACTTGAATTCACTAGTCCCTAATTTCGAAGGTTGGGATAACCATCCGCTAATTTTAAGTAATTTTTTGAAGAGAAAAGAAATTATAGCCTTGAAAGGAAGAAGTATTATGGCAAGTATGAAAAAAGATTTTATCGTTGCACGCATAGAAGCCGCACAGGATGGTAGTCCTTATGTTTATGTTGGCTTTAGTGATCCTAATGATTACAAGACCGATAAACCGATGAATCCATTTGGTTCTAATGTGATGGCTTTCACTTCTCCCGAGGATATGATGAAAAATCTTCCAAAAGCTATGGGGAATATTTCAAGAATGATGGCAGGGGGTGGCGCTAGTGACTCTCCGACATTCAAAATTAGCGTAAGGGAATACGAAGACATTGGGATTAGAGTAGGAGATAAAGTCACAATAGAAATCCGAAAAGCAGATAATAATCTCTATACATAGTTTATTAATTAATATCCATTTACTATTTCCGGTAATTATCTTCGTAAAGTAAGAGAAAAGTTTATTCTAGTAGAATTTAAACTCAATAATTGGAAAAATAATTGCTTAGATCGGTATCAGATCTTGACGACATCCAATACTATGGAAAAAAGGTCCTAGTTAGAGTTGACTTTAACGTAACTATTGATAATGGGTTGGTCACTGAAGACTATAGAATTAGAAGCGCGATACCTACAATAGAATATCTTGTAAAGAGAGGGGCTAAAGTCATCTTAGCCTCCCATTTGGGTAGGCCTAAAAACCGTGATCTTAATAATTCGCTTGCACCCGTAGCTGTGAGACTGAAAGAAATACTCAATAGAAAAGTTGATTTTATCAATGATTGCATTGGTACTGAAGTATATACAAAGATAGAGAAGATGAGTTTTGGGAGTATTCTTTTATTAGAAAATTTAAGATACTACTCCGAAGAGCAGAATAATGATCCCGAATTTTGTAAATCCATTTCATCCTTAGCTGATATTTACGTAAATGATGCTTTTAGCACATCTCACAGAAAACACGCTTCGACATACGGTGCTGTAAAAAATTTTGATATTCGCTTATCAGGATTCAGCTTAAAGAAGGAAATTGAATATCTTTCAATGATAAGATATAATCCCAGAAAGCCATTTACGCTGGTAGTAGGAGGTTCTAAGATTAAGGACAAAATTGGTGCATTGGAGAATTTGTTACCAAAAGCCGATAAATTGCTAGTTGGTGGCGGAGCTGCTTACACCTTCCTCAAGGCAAAAGGATTTAAAATTGGTAATTCGTTATTTGACGAGGAACACTATGATTGGGTTAAGAACGCACTTACTTCATTTGGTGAAAAAATCCTGCTCCCAGTGGACCATATAGTCTCCTCGGAAGAAAACTCATTTTCAACTGTTACTGGTGACATACCAGATGGAATGTGCGGATTTGACATTGGCACTGAAACTGCTCGAATATATTCTTCAGAAATTGGTGGAAACGGATTTGGTACTATATTTTGGAATGGACCAATGGGAATGTTTGAGGTGGGGCAATTTGCAAATGGAACCATGAACGTTGCAAAGAGTATGGCTCTTGCTTTTTGGAGGGGCGCAATGACACTTGTTGGAGGGGGCGACTCAATAGTAGCCCTCAAAAAATCAGGAGTTTCAGAGAATGAAGTAACGCACTTGTCAACTGGTGGTGGAGCCACATTGAGATTTTTGGCTGGCGATAAAATGCCAGGAATTGAGGCTCTTGAGCAGGCTAATTAGACTATGAAAGATGCATTTTTATTGATTGAAGATATGATAATTCATTATTTTCTGCTCCGACCATTAGAGTATAGTCTCCGTTCTCAAGATCTTTTGAAGGAGTAACTAAAAAAGTGATATCCTTCGATTCACCTGTATTTAATGGAAAGGAATCTTGACTGAATGAGTAGGATGAGTTTCCAAAGTTACCGGTAGGTGTGAATGTGGAAGAAGCAATCATTTTAAGATTAACAGGGTCCTTTGCGGATACAGTAAGAGGTATTTCAGCAGTTTGACCTCTCTTTATACTCAATTCTCTAGAGCTTGTATCCACAACAAATGGTAGAGGCCTTGAACCGTTCAACATGCCCAGTTTATTTTCTGTCCATTCAGAAAACCACACTTGGTTATTTTTGCCTATCGAAAACTGAAGGGCATTCGAAATTCCACACGAGACTTGGTTAGGGGTACATGGAGCCCACAAACTATTTTGTGTTGGTATCCAATATTCAACGAGTGATGCGTCAGTGGTATTAAATCTTGCAATCTTATTACCAATGTGCTCATTGAACCAAAGGTTCCCTTTTGTGTCCATCTTGACCCAATATGGCAGAGTATAACCTGAATCCTTTGGAATATTTGGAGCGATCCTAGAAAGTGGTGATGTGCTAAATTCCGTAACTTTCCCAGTTGTAGCGTTAACCATAAAGAATATACTGGTCCCGTGATCAGTAATCCACGGATTTCCATTTTTATCTATTGCTATTCCTACTGGAGAAGTAAGATGGGCTGGCAGATTAAATGGAGTGAATGTTCTAGAAGCTAAATCAAACTTAAATAATTGACCTTTAACTGCAAAGGCAAGAGCCGAAATCCATAGGACATTACGATCTTTGTCCAACGCAATCGAGCCAGTGCTAACTAATTCCGGATCTATTCCCTTAAAGGAGGACAGAGGGAGAGAAATATTTGAAATACCTACAGATGAATTATTTTTCAAATCTGAAATATTGCCATACCAAAGCGACTTAGAACGAATGCCTACAAAATAAATCTCATTATTGTCCAATCCTATTGAGACTGGATAGGTAGTACCAAAACCTGGAGGATGCTCTGGAACTGGTACGAAGATAAAGCTATTATCAATTCGATCATATTTCCAAATTCCGTTTTGCTTTTCATCAGTGAACCAGATATTGCCTTTCGCATCCATTTTCAGATCCCAAGTTTGCGATACATCGGTGGGCTTTGAACGACTATCCCATAATGGTATAGTGAATTCATTACTACTGTTATCTTTGGTGCTGAACTTGCCAAGAAGCCCCAGCTTTGTTGATAAATACCATACTGAATCGTTATCAGCCAGTATCCCCAAAGGCATCTCACATTTCTTTGGAAGTGGATATTCGGAAACGAAAGAGTTGCTATGCGGCGTTGAATTAATTCCGCAAAATTGACTTTGAAAGCGTAATATTGCTTGGGCTTTTGAAGCCTCTTCAAGTTGGGAAAATTGATCTGATTGAGCGTATGAATTATGACTATCATTGAACTTAAAACCTATTACGATTGACAAGAGTGCAAAGGTAAGTATCAAACAGAGTAAATCAGGTTCAACATTAACTCTACGTGTGAACATACTCTAGGCGATTTGAATTATTAGTAGATCTAATAAGAGTTTTTTTATTTATTAAAAGATGTATAATTTAAATAATAAGGATATTTTTTCAGTAACATGAAATCGATTACTAAATATTTAAATTTTCATACAGAAAAGAGATTCAAATTAATTAATATAACACCAGAAATTGAAAAAATAGTACACGACTCTAACGTTAGTGAGGGTTTATGTCTTGTAAATTCCATGCATATTACTTCAAGCATTTTTATAAATGATGATGAAAGAGGTTTGCATCTGGATTTCGAAAAATGGCTTCAGAAGATTGCGCCTCATCTTCCAATAGAACAGTATTCTCATAATAGTACTGGAGAAGATAACGCTGATGCACATTTGAAACGCCAGATAATGGGTCGAGAAACAGTAGTAGCCATCACAAGAGGTAATCTTGACTTTGGGCCTTGGGAACAAATCTTCTATGGGGAATTTGACGGTTGTAGAAACAAGAAGGTGTTAGTAAAAGTCATCGGGGAGTAAATCAAAATTCATTGTCTACAGGTTGTAACAATTTGAAATTAATCATTCTTGCAAACGGCCGATGATAATGCAGAGTCGATTGATTTATTAGATATTTACTAGTTTTTGTCTTTATGGAGTCATACCGTGTCGATAAAGATTCTTTAGGAGAGGTCAAAGTCCCTTCTAATGCTTACTATGGACCATTTACAGTACGAGCTTCGAACCAATACAAAGTAACAGGTCAGAAACCTCATGTAAACATGATAAAGGCATTTGCGATGATAAAACGTTCCGCAGCGCTTGCTAATAAAAATTTGAGTGTACTGCCTGCGGAGAAAGCTGATGCGATTGTAAAAGCATGTGACGAAATACTTTGTGGGCATTTATTGGATCAATTCATAGTTGATTCAATTAATTCTGGTGCAGGAACCGCCTTTAACATGAACATAAACGAAGTAATTGCAAATAAAGCTCTTGAGATCACTGGTCATAGAATTGGCGATTATTCTTTCATTAATCCTAATGATGATGTGAATATGTCACAATCTAGTAACGATACTTTTCCAACAGCAATGCATATTGCGTTGTTAATAAATGTGAAAGAAGTTGCAGATTCTCTTGACTCGCTTATAACATCTCTTGAAAAAAAAGCTCAGGAATTTAAAGATATTATAAAGATTGGTCGAACGCATCTGATGGATGCTTTACCCGTGACGTTGGGTGAGGAATTCGATGAATATGCTTTTTCTCTTAGAAGAGGACTCAATAAAATTGGAGATGTATGTTCTAGTTTAGAGTATGTGGGTCTTGGTGCAACCGCTGTTGGAACTAGTGCGAATGCTCCACCCGGATATGATAGGCTAGTAATCGAATACCTTTCACAAATATCCGGATTGCGCTTAAAGTCTTCACAAAACTATTTCTTTTCCTTACAAAGTAAATTTGAAATAACAATGTGTTCCTCAGTACTGAGAAACATTGCAATAGAATTAATAAAAATGTCAAATGACCTCAGGTTGATGGCTTCAGGTCCGACAGCGGGATTATCGGAAATTACCATTCCTGCAGTTCACGCAGGATCGTCTATAATGCCTGGTAAAGTAAATCCATCACTATCAGAATGCCTAAACATGATTTGTTTCATAATTATAGGAAATGATGTTTCAGTTGCCCTTGCTGCTCAGGCGGGCCAATTTGAACTGAACGTAATGTTACCAGGAATGATAAAAGATATGTTGGAGTCAACAGATATGTTAAAAAATTTCCTACCGGTTTATTCAAAAAATATGATAGGTGGAATAAAAGCAAATGAACAGAGGCTAATATCGCTGGTAGAAAAGAGTCCAATACTCGTTACTCTGCTCAATACACACATTGGCTACCTTAAAGCATCAGAGATTTACAAAGAATCTGTGACAACGAATAAGAGTATTAGAGATTTAGTTCTTGAAAAAGGACTTATGACAAAAGAAGAGCTTGACAACGCGCTATCAAGGAAAAATATACTTGGTTCAAAATAATAATAAAGCATTTGAATCATAGTGACATTGAATTGTTATCATCTGTATTGTTAATTAAGCATATGAGGGAGCAAGGCCAGAAATCAGTTTGATAGACAAAAGATTACTTGTCACTGTTTCTTTTGGAATTGTGGTTACCATTATTGTTTATTTAGGAATTGCTGACTCTTTAAAACATCCCTCGATTTCTAGACTACCAATTTCTCCAGAGATAGCAATTTCTAAAGTCATAAAATCATTGAATATATCAGAAAAACAATTGAATAGTTCTCTCCAATATGTCTACATAAAGTCCGATGGGACGGTGTATATGTCAAATCCTGGATCTAACGAGTTAGGAAAGATTACCGGGAATACGGAGCCTCCCAATATTCCTGGAAGTCATTTTGCTTGGGAAATTAAAGATATTCAAACCAAAAAGAAGTATTATGTTGATGCGATATTTGCAGAAATAATATCTAATTCAAGCTATAAATAAAATAATTTAGCAACCAAATTATAAGCCCTGTATTTTGCATATCACATGCAGGTCCAGGGCAGAGTAATTATCTGCGACACTATAGATGATGTGGGAATCTCGATATTAAAAAAAGCAGGATTAGTAGTCGACTACAAGCCCGATATTGAACTTGATGAATTACTAACTTCAGTGGGTGATTGCGACGTGATTGTAGTAAGAAGTAGAACAAAAATAACTAAAACGATAATTGATGCAGCATCTAAAGTCAAAATTATTGCAAGAGTGGGAGTTGGATTGGATAACATAGATACCAATTATGCCCATTCTAGAGGAATCAAGGTTTTGAACGCTGCCGAAGCAGCAATGAACGCTGTGTCGGAACTCGTGATCGGTCATATGTTAGCATTGTCTAGAAACATTCCTAAAGCTAATGATGGCATTAAAAATGGTAAATGGCTAAAAAAGGAACTCGTAGGTAGCGAGCTTAAAGCAAAATATTTGGGAATAATTGGAGTTGGAAATATCGGTAGAAATGTAGGTAGGTTGGCCAGATGTTTTCGTATGAACTTAATAGGATATGATATTTTTCCAATAAATCAAGATTATGTTAGAGAGGTAGGAATGATAAAAACAGATTTAAAGACACTGTTGGAAAATTCAGATTTTGTCACATGTCACGTACCATTAACGGAAAATACATGGCACCTAATGAATTCTGAGACCTTATCATACATGAAACCAACTGCCTTCTTGATTAATACGTCTAGGGGAGAAATAATAGATGAGGAATCGTTATTTCGCACGTTGAGTGAGAAAAGAATAGCTGGAGCAGCTTTGGATGTTTTTGAAGTGGAACCCCCAACCAATACAAAGCTACTGCATCTTCCCAATATTTTATGCAGTCCTCATATTGCAGCTCAAACAAAAGAAGCACAGGAGCTCGCTTCGAATGTCATTGCAGAAAAGATCATCCAAACTTTATTGACTAACAAATGACATATTTGATCAAATAATTTTCACGAATATTAGTATCTTCCCGTATTCTTTCCAGCTAGCAAAATACTGATATTAAGGTCTTTTCTGGAATTATCTATAATATGCATCAGTATATGGCCGAAGCGTGGGCAAGGATGTGGAAAACTAACTCGGAAGAACTAAAGAAAAGAGCCATAATATGGAGAAAGGAACCAACGATCCATAGGATCAAAAGACCGAGCAGACTTGATCGGGCTCGTAGACTGGGCTACAAGGCAAAACAGGGCATAATTGTAATTCGTACTAAAGTAGGACGAGGTGGAATGAGAAAGCAACGGCCCACATCAGGCAGAAGGCCAAAGCATCTGGGTGTAACTAGAATTAAACAGGCAGAAAGCATGAGACTAGTTGCCGAGAGAAGAGTAAATGAAAAATATCCTAATTTGGAGGTTCTGGGTTCTTATTTCCTGTACAAAGACGGTAAAAACATATGGTATGAGATCATATTGGCAGATACCTCTCATCCATCAATTGCAAAAGATGTGGAATTTAAAAAGAGATTAAAGGCATTTGCCAAATAGAAAATGAAATTCTAATCTAAATGGCACCGATCTTTTCCAGAAGTAAATCAATTAGTTTGAAAAGTTCTTCGTTCCCTATCTCTCGATCTACAGTTATGTAATAAGAGCCTCCAGATCGAGAAGGAAAGGTCAATGTTATTACCTTATTGTTTACGGTGAGCGTGTATAATGTGGCACCTAATGTAGAATCAAATGCTTTCCTCAGTTGGTTGCGAGTAGCATCAATAAAATGTTCATTGATTGCCTGTTCTACACTAAGTAAAGGTAGTAAACCTGGACGTAACTGCCCTGCTATGGTCTTACCGAAATTATTTATTAAACCAACATAACGGATCCTTTGCGATAATAAGAGCAAATTGTGACAATTTTCTTTGTTCTTGAGAGATTCCTTTCGTGTGAGTTGATTGAGGTCTTTTTTTTCCATAAACAAGTAAACCCATTTTGCTAGATATATTTTTTAATGTTATTTGGAAGAATCAATAAGTTTTAATGGTCATTCTAATAGATTACAAGAATATAAACAAAATGAAAAAAAACACTATCTATAGCCTGATAGGAATAGCCATTATTATAGGCGGGGGACTGCTTTCAATACACACATTTTTTGGATCTTTTAATCCGTTTTATGTAGTGGTTAGTGGAAGTATGATTCCTACAATAAACATAGGCGATATAGTAATTACAAAAAATAATTCATTTGATACTTCATTTAACAATCTTAAAATCGGTGACATAATTGTTTTCAGGGCTGCAGAGGCTAAAACAGATGACGGAAAACCTAAGGTAATTGTACATAGAATAGCGGACATTGGAACTATTTTTGACAAAAAAGTCGTAAAAACAAAAGGAGATGCAAATCCATATTCTATTCCCGGAATAGACTTTCCAATATTCTCGGAAAACTATGTGGGGAAGGTTGTATATGTAATACCAAAAATAGGTACGATATCAATGATTATAACACCTCCAATAAATTACATAATTATGGCAATAATAATTGGTTTGTTAATCTACTCAATCAGACCAAAAAAAGTAGAACACGAGAATGAAACAGTATAATTTAAAGTTTCAAATAAGAATGTAAACCCAGCCTTCTCTTATTTCAACCTTATATGTTTTAAGAGGTACTTCAGCTGGCAAGTTCTCGGGCACGCCAGTTTCTAAATTAAACCTAGACATGTGTAGTGGACAAGTAACAGTTTTTTCGTCTTCATTTACAAATCCTGTAGAAAGGTCTGCATATGCATGCGTACATATCCTATCGGTTGCGAAGATCATATTATTAATCTTAGATATTAGAATTTTTTTTTCTTCAAAATCAAAGTCTATCATCTCGCCATTTTTGAGAGTTTTTGCATCAAATGCCTTTATCCAAGATACCATAATAAATCAAATTTTGGAAAGCGGTTCTATCTATACTTATAATGTTTCTCGAATATATCTTCAGTCTCTCGGTATCTGGACTTTTCAACTTCCAGAATATGTTCCATTGCTTCATCAGTTTTTAGCAGCAATGGTTTTCCAAGCCACTTATTTTCAATAAGATAGTTTACCCACGCTCTTATAGTAGGACCCATCTTACGTGATAGAGGTTCTAGGAACCCGCTTACAATTTCCCTTTTTGCTTCTTCGTTGCTAAGTCCTCTGCACATAAGATAGAAAATTTGGTTTTCATCAATTTGTGCAACGGATGCAGAATGTGTTGCCCTAACTTCGTTTGTCTCTATTTCAAGACCAGGTATAGTATCTGATTTTGCCCCCTTATCCAACAAGATAGCATGTCCCGCTAGGAATGATTCTGCAGATTTTCCATTTTTATTAATTTTTATCATGCCCTTAAAAAGAGATTTCGAAGTGTCTTTCATTACTGATTTTGACAATACCCTCCCTCTAGTGTTGGATCCATAGTGAATTAAATTGGAGGTTACATCAAATGATTGATCATTAATACCAAATATTATCTCTACATCTTCGGCACTAGCACCTTCGCCTTTCATAATATTATCAAGTTTGTATCTCGAAAGCTGCGCTCCAAATAGGCCCATATACCATGATATTTTCGCATCCTTCTCTATGAATCCCTTTCTGTTTGAAAAATTTACCGCGTTTTTTTCATTCATTGCTTGCAATGTTACTACTTCTAGTTCTGAATTTGACCCAACATAGCATTCCAATAGCTCAAAAAGCGATTGTTGAATCTTGTCGTCAAATCTGTTATTGCTATATAGTTCTTGAACTATACTCGCTTTTGAATTTGGCTCAATAACTACAATATTTCTAACTATGGACGACGTTCCATCAGGCGCAAGAGCCTCAATAATTCTTATTGAATCATCAACAATTACGTTTCTCGGTATATAGACAAAAATACCGGAATCAAAACTAGACAATTCCAGAGCTAGAAACTTGTCTTCCGAAGTGTTTAGTGGGTTTGAGTTAATTTTATCCTTAATAATATCTCCATAGTCCTTTAGCGCACTTTTAAGATCGGAAATAACTACTCCTTGTTTCAGTAGTTTATCTGAAACATTAGAGTGAGCTATTGACGACCCTATTTTTAAGATACTAGTCTCCTTTTCTAGCTCTCTTATTCTATCATTAAGATAATCTTCCGGTAAGTAAGTTTTAACCCCTTGGGGAAGATAAACCCTATCCGGATATAGTAGATTCGCATCAGAATATTTTTTGTATAGTGGCGAAACTTCATGTGGTAGAGAAGAATAATGGGAAAATGCGTTATTCCTTATTTCCATCAACCATAAGGGTTCTGAATTCAAATTGCTTTTTTCTTTTACATACTTATCGTCAAGTGAAGATAGGGAAATAAGATCAGTTGTCATTAATTTGAGAATAAATATTATTTCACATATTATCTATCTTTCTATTGTTTTGATAATTCTAATCATCAAACTACATTTGCTTTATTAGCCTATAATTGAATTCATTAATTCCCAATGAATCCAATTAGAATTGGATCTGATAATCGGACATGGGTTTTAGGACAATAGATCCGCAATAAATACCAATTAAAATCAAAATTGCTTTCGTCAAAACAGATAAAAGATTGACTAGAATTTTTTCATATTGATGGGTAAAAGAAATATCATTCTTTTTACGTTCTTAATCACTCTTATAATACCTACTTTTACTTTTATTACACTTCTTAACGACAATGATATTTCTCATGCATTTTACGTAAGGGCACCTGTGAGTAGCGGACAGGCATTAATTGATCCTTCACTGAAAGCTGAGCTAGTCTTTAATGGTTCACTCAAAGGACCAACAACTAGCATGGCGTTTCTTGGGCCAAACGATATTCTTGTTCTGGAAAAAAACACTGGCAAAGTCCAGAGAATCTTAAACGGAAATCTTCAGGAAAAACCACTACTCCAAGCGAAAGTAGCAACAGAGGTAGAATTGGGAATGTTAGGTATTGCAGTTTCAAAAAATCAAGAAGGAAAGACCTTTGTATTTCTATTTTATAGTGAAGCGAATAGCACTGGGACTGTTATCGGTAATAGATTATACAGGTATGAATTAGCTGAGGACAGACTAGTAAATCCACTGTTACTTCTGAACTTGCCTGCAACTTCGCCGATTGTGGGACATGAAAACAACCATAACGGAGGAAAGGTGGTGATAGGTCCTGATAAAAATGTCTATGTTATTGTAGGGGATGTAGGCAGCAGATTTGGCAATGTTCAAAATATTATCAGGGGCAATTCTCCAGATGGAACGAGCGGTATACTCAGAGTAACACAAGATGGTAAATCAGTGGCTAATGGCCCATTTGGAAATTCTGTACCTAACACACTTTATTATGCATATGGGATACGCAATAGTTTTGGGTTCGACTTTGATCCTGTGACTGGTAACCTATGGGATACTGAAAACGGTGGAATTGATAAGGATGAAATTAATTACGTATTTCCAGGCTTCAATAGTGGTTGGAGGAAGGCTATGGGTATGGCTTTATCCAGATTTGACCCTCAAGAGGATCTATTCAATTTTGCTGGAAAAGGCAAATACAGTGATCCTGAATTTGTTTGGAAACAAACTGTGGCTCCAACTGCTCTGAAATTTTTAAATTCAACTAAACTTGGTCCACAATATGCAAACACAATATTTGTTGGTGATGTAAAGACAGGAAACCTATATAATTTCAAACTTTCTCCAGATAGAAAGCAGTTACTTTTGAAACCACCGTTAGAAGATAAAGTTGCTGACACACCGGAAGAGATTCAGAGTGTAGTTTTTGGACAAGGCTTTGGAGTAATAACAGACTTAAAGGTAGGACCGGATGGTTACCTTTACATTCTGGGAATAAATGGGAACATATACAGAATAGTTCCAGTTTAACAATTCCGTATGGATAGAAAATCGATCATTGAATTGTGATGATTGTATGAGTAATTCTAAAATATAGTTGTTGATATATTAAATCCTGATGAACTCTGCAGGTGGTTTCATAAAAGCTATTGAATCTGGCTCAAAGCATCTCCTTATCAAAAGATTTACTCTGAGATATCCAGAAAAGAAACTGAAGTTTGTAGGTGATGGATATCAATTCGATCCAAAGAGAGGGGTTGGGATAGCAGGTTCTAGAGGACGACATATTCTATTTCATGACAAGTGTACTGGATGCCAGCTTTGCGCCATTGCATGTGAAGGA
>DATEFQ010000100.1:0-6211 GCA_035280585.1 Nitrososphaeraceae archaeon | reverse complement strand
GTATTTTATGCCGTTCTTAAATACAGTATCCTTTCGCAATCTTCCTACAACTGTGGTCATTCCGTCGTTAATCTCTCTATCTATTCTTGGTTGGGGCCTCGTAGGATCATCATGAACAATTATGTAATCTTTTGGTGCGGAAGGAAGATCTTTTATTGACACAGATTTGGAAAAATTAATCATTGATTCCTTCACTTGTTCGGGTAAAGCGGTTTTTTTCAGTTCAGCAAAAACTGTTTCGGTATGTCCATCCATTACCGGAACTCTGGTACATGTGCAACTTACATTTATTTTTGCATTCATAATTGATTTACCGTCAAACTTCCCCAGGATCTTTTTTGTTTCAACTTGAACCTTCTCCTCCTCTTTTGGTATATACGGTATTACATTATCCATTATGTCCAATGCTATGACTCCCGGAGATCTACCTGCTCCCGAGAGCGCCTGAAGTGAAGTCATAATTACATTTTCTACTCCCATTTCATCCATTAATGGCTTGAGCGTTATGGCCATACCGGTGGTAGTACAGTTAGGCAATGGTGCGATAAAACCATTCCATTTCCTATTTTTCCTTTGAATATTTAATAATTCACAGTGTTCGTCATTTAGTCCCGGAATTAATATTGGAACGTCGTCTTCGTATCTATACGCCGCAGCGGTACTTATAACAGGAACTTCTGATGCCATTTTTGGCTCAATCATTTTTGCGTCTTCCGATTCAAGCGCGGTAAAAATTAGGTCTACCTTCTTTGGATTAATTTCCTCTACTCTATTTATCAGCATATCTCTTATTCTTTCAGGAATACTTTCCTTATTGTGCCATTTGAGAAGTGAAGTATTTGGATCTCTGAGTGCATCAATGTATCTTTTTCCTGCAGACCTTTCCGATGACGCAATTTGCACCAAATCGAACCACGGGTGTTTATTCAGTCCAATAACGAATTCTTGTCCTACAGCGCCAGTAGCACCTATTACCGCAACCTTTAACATATTGTGCGGTTATTGAGAACGCAACTAATATTCGTTTTCAGAAAAAACATAATATTATCCATTTATGTTATATACAGCCTCTTTTGGAATTTAAATGATCCAGGATTCTTGTTCTCATGGCGGGGTTTATACCGTAAATCCTAGCCAAGTAAAAATTGATTTTAGTTCCAATATTAATCCATTTGGGACATCAAAGGTGGTTCTAAATGTGCTAAGAAAAAATTTATCAAAGCTTTCATCAATTTACCCCGATAATGAACATGCTGCTCTAAAGAAGAAACTTTTAGATTATTTAGGCAGTAATTTATCACAGGATTCAATCAATGTGGGTAATGGAGCAACTGAATTAATTTATAATTTTGTTAGGGCCTTTGTTCGGAACCAGGTAGCAATACCTTCACCGACTTTTTGCGAATATGAATTGGCATCAAGAAAAATAGGTGCCAAAATTAAGTATATCCCACTGAAGAATTGGAATCTGGATATTGATAGAATATTGGAAAAATCATATAAATCTGACGTAATTTTCCTGTGCAATCCGAACAATCCGACTGGAATATTTTCATACCATTTAATAGAAAGATTAATAGAAAAAATAGATGAATCAGTAAAGATTCTGATAGATGAAAGTTTTATTGAATTGGTTGACACAATTAAACCCGCAAAAAGCTTCATTGATAAAATTAACGATTTTCAAAACATAGTAGTGTTACGCTCAATGACAAAATCATTTGGACTCGCAGGTTTAAGATTGGGTTATTGCGTTTCGCATCCAAGTATCGCTAGGAAGATATCGCACTATAGAATTACTTGGAGCGTAAACGGGTTAGCCCAATTAGCTGGTGTTACCGCGTTAGAGGATCTTTCGCATCTGAGAAGGGCACAAAAAATGATACGAGCTGAGCGTAAGTTTATGCATGATGCTTTAAACAATAAATTAAAATCATTCTCCGCATATGATTCAGATGTAAACTACTATTTAATACACTTGCGCAATTGTAACTCGACGCTACTTAGAGACTTACTACTTGAGAGGAATGGTATCCTTGTTAGAGATTGCAGTGATTTTAAGGGCATGAATGACAAGTACATAAGGGTTGCGGTGAAGACTCATAATGAAAATTTGCAACTCCTAAATTCATTGGAAGTCATTGATATATGAAAGGAAATCTGTTGATGATACAAGGGACCTCATCGGGGGCCGGGAAAAGTACCATGGTAATAGCACTATGCAGAATATTCTCCAATATGGGTTATAAAGTATGTCCGTTTAAGGCCCAAAATATGACTTCGAATTTTTATGATGTTAAAGAAAATAATTCAGTTAAGGAAATGGCTAGAATACAAGCTGTTCAAGCCATTGCGGCCCGAGTAAGGCCAGACATTAGGATGAATCCCATTCTCTTGAGACCTCTCAGGAATAATGTAAGCGAAATTATTTTAGGAGGATTAAGAAACTTGCGCTTGAGTGCAGATGAGTATTATCGTAATTTTGTCCTTCAAAAAGGCTTCCCTAAGGTTCTTCAAGATGTAGAAAGCCTTAGAAAAGAATATGATCTAGTTCTAATAGAGGGTGCAGGGTCCCCTGCAGAGATTAACTTGTCAAAGTATGATATAGCAAATATGGTTTTAGCCGAAAAAATAAATTCAAATGTATTATTGGTAGCTGACATTGAACGTGGAGGCTGTTTTGCAGCGATAGTTGGTACAATAAAATTATTGCCAACTGGGCAGAGAAAAATTGTAAAAGGTGTAATAATTAACAAGTTTCTCGGAGAAAAATCGATACTAAATAAAGCGATATTATCTGTTGAAAAAATGACAAACAAGAGGATTTTAGGAATAATTCCAAAAACACGGTTTGATATCCCAAATGAAGATTCGTTAGATCAAAAGAAATCAAAATCATCGTATAATAGGAGCTATCTTGATAAGCAAATCGAAAACGTTGCAGCCACCTTTAAAAAAAATATTGACATGAAATATCTTTTAAATATTGTAAAGATGAATCATGATCTCTAATTATATTTTATTAACACTTGTGGGAGGAACTGCTCTTTCTTTCTTAGTCGCAGATCCTCCAAATAGGATTCACCCAGTATCATGGTTAGGAAAACTCGTAAGCTATTTCATACCAAAATTAAAGCACAAATCGAGTCTTAAGAAGGAAAGACTGAAGGGTATAGTTTTTACCTTGACATTAGCATTCGGCATTTCTGTGACTTCATATTACTTTTCAGTGGCGTTATACGAGTTATTTGGAATATTTGCATTATTGATATACTCATTCCTGGTACTCAAATTTACAACGGCAATTCTTACTTTAGAACGTCATGTAAATGAAATAACAATTGCACTACGGGAGGGAAACCTGATTGACGCGAGAAAGAAGCTTTCATATATTGTAGGAAGGAAGACTGAATTTCTAGATAGAGAACATATAATATCTGCTACAATAGAATCGATAGGAGAAAGCCTAGTCGATGGGATTGCTTCCCCATTATTCTACTACTCACTATTTGGTCCTCCTGGTGCAATTGCTTATAGAATTATCAACACCCTTGACTCTATGATAGGTTATACTGATAGATACCATTATGAAATTGGATGGATGGCCGCAAAACTAGATACCATTTCAAACTATTTACCAGCACGATTATGTGGACTATTGCTAGTAGTTTCTTCAAAGATAGTTGGTGCAGATTGGAAAAATTCCATATTGGTCATGCGGATGGATCACAATAACACGCAAAGTCGTAATGGTGGATACCCAATGTCTGCGTTAGCTGGGGCTCTAAGAGTCAAATTAGAAAAAGTTGGATTTTATGAATTGGGTGAGAATATCGAGCCTCTCTCTATAGAAAAGTGTAACAATGCACTGAAAATGGTAAAAGTATCAGTATTCTTACTTCTTATTTTCATATCGATTCCTATGGTTTTGTTATTATCATTGATTGGATGGTGGGACATTTTATATGGTTTTTAAATCATTTGCCTCCGCTCTGTCTTTTTTGACTATCATACCAGTACCAAGTGCATATAATTTTGATTTAGCTACAATAGCAAAAAGCATGTATCTTTTTCCACTATGTGGAGTAATAATTGGGATAATTGTGGGACTTGTGGCGCTATTATCGTCAACCGTGCTACCTCATTATATTACTAGTTTATTAATATTGGTAACATTAATTATTGTCACCGGTGTTCATCATATCGATGGATTAGCTGATTTTGCAGATGGACTGATGACAGGGGGTGATAAAGAATCCAAGCGAAAAGCAATGTCTGATCCATTTGTGGGAGCGTCAGGAACCACTGCATTGATTATTAATTTTATTGGGCTGTTTGTAGCATTAATAAATTTTGAATCCGGACTTAAATTATTTTACTCCATTATTGTTTCAGAGATAATAGCTAAATATGTTATGGTATTTCAGGCTTCTGTGGGACATTCAGCTTGGTCTGGTTTCAGTTCTTCATTCACGATTGAGATGAAAAAAGGACACAAAATAATTCTTTCCATTCTTATCACTATATCTATAATATATTTTATAGAAGGCATTTTGGGTTTACTAACTTTAGGAATTGTAATAATTATTGGTCTTATCATTTTGTTTGTATCTTATAAGAAATTTGGTGGAGTAACTGGTGATGTCTTCGGGGCTACTAATGAAATTTCTCGTTTAGCATCGTTACTGATACTATCAACATTAATGATCTGAAAATGACAAAAGAAATGTTAGCCCTTATTATGTGTGGCGGTAAAGGAAAAAGAATTAAGGATTTCTGTTCGGACAAAGCCATGCTTAAACTTGATAATAAACCATTGATTGAGCATATTCTAATAGCTTTAAAGAACTCTAAAAAATTTAATAGAATTTATGCAGCTGCAAGCTTAAACAGTAAGCTTACCTTGAATTTTTTAAAAAACCATGAAGATTCATTTAATGGATTTCTTAAAGTTATAGAGACAAGTGGTGTTGGCTACTCGAATGACCTTATATTTGTCTTAGAAAAGCTGAAACCTTCAGTTGTTTTTGTCTTGCCATCAGATATGCCATTAATAACTTCCGAATTGATTAACAGTATAATTTCTAAATGGGAAATTGAACAGCATTGTATGTCGATAATATTCGATAAGGAATTCATAACCAAGTTGGGTCTGTTACCTACCATACCGATAAAATCGGTTGGCAAAGAGTATTTTTATTCTGGAATAACAATTTTTGATTCAAGCAAAATACAAAGTGGGCACGCAATTGAGGAGCATTACATCACATTGAATAGTGAAAGGTTAGCATTTAACATAAATACGAAAAAAGATTTCTTGTTACTAAGTTCTAAAAAAATTAATCAAGGATACTGATGTTTTCTCCAAGGATTGTAGACTTTCCACCAGTTTTTTTCGATATTGGATTTCCACATGATTTGCAATTGATATCACTGGTTGCATGAGAAAAAATTACGTGTTTTTCATGACAACTTGCGCATTGTACGGATAAGAAGTTGCTCTTTGGTTTTGGAATTAAAATATTTTCTCTTCTCATTGTGCATCACAATTTACGGTTGGATTTCCAGCTTGCGCATTCGCATGCCTTCTTTCATTGTTTTACGCTGACAATTTTTACAGGTGTATCTGAGAGTAATCTTCTTTGTAGTCTTAGCAGTTCTTTTTAGCTCTGGAAACTTTTGTCCGCCATATCCTTTCTTGTCTTCAGCATGTCGTCTTGCTCCCTCAGCAGTTTTTCTATCTTTCCCCTTCTTGTATATGGCCAACGATTGAATTGTATGCTTCTTGCATTTTGGGCAGAATTTTTTCAACTCTTTCCGCATTTTCATAATCTCAAATAGTCCCTTATGGGTAATTTAAGGGCAACGAAGAGTATTTTCATTCAACTATTCTACTCTCATAAAAAGTAAATGCAATAAATTGTACATAGAATATTTAAGAAAATCTTAGTCGTGGCTTAATGCTTGAGAAAATCTAATATACTCATTACTTTTATACCACTCTTAATAATGTTCGAAAGCATAATTCAACAAACAATAGAGCCAGCAGCCTTCGGAGTATGGATACCTCTTGCATTTGGATTGGCAGTAGGATTAGTTTACGCAGTAATCTCTGGTGTGCGCCACAGGAAGTAGTATTTCGCCGACCCCTTTTTCTTTTTGTTGCGAATTCCAAAGGTCTCTTTTTTTGATTAAAAAAATACTTAGGGGC
>DATEFQ010000099.1:0-3624 GCA_035280585.1 Nitrososphaeraceae archaeon | reverse complement strand
AATTATAAACAACATTCTATAGCCTTATTCCATATTCTTTTAATATAAGGACTCACCACTATTACTCCCTAAACACAGGCAACTGGTGGCCCGGTTGTTTCTTGTTCATCATTCAACCGCTTTTCCATCAGTTGCTTTTTCGTCCTTTTTAAACATTAGGTTATTTTAAACATTAAATTATTGCATATAAGTGCAGATAAGTGCAAACGTAACTATTTTTGAACCCCTACTATTGCTTTCAAGTTAAAATAACCAGTAGACGGTCCCGTCTGGATGCGTATTGTTAACAATTCGGATTCAAATTTAGATAAAGTCAAATTGTCCATAAAAGTAGATCCAAATACCCAAATCCTAATTTTCCAGCACGTTAAACCCTCGTGTTAGAAAGCTAGTGAAAAGAAAATTAGAAAGTTTTTCAAAGCTCTTTGGGATAATAAGATAGTTAGTAATATGAGTAAGCGGAAGCAGAAAAAATCTAAAAACCTGGGAGAAATTTTTGATAAACACGTAAAACATGAATTCATTGATCATGATGTAGAGGCAACTATGGAGACTATGGTAAATGAGCCTATTGTGCATAACGTACCGGTATTGACAGGAGGAGTTGGTTTTGATAATGTTTTTAATTTTTATAAAAATCAGTTTGTTGGCAAGATGCCTGATGATACGAAGATTACTCGCATTTCAAGAACTGTTGGTAAGGATCAGGTTGTAGACGAGCTCATTTTAAGTTTCACCCACGATATAGAAATAAAATCTATGTTGCCAGGAATTCCTCCGACTGGCAAGTACGTTGAGCTTCCACACGTAGTAGTTATGAAATTTAAAGGAAACAAGATATTACATGAGCACATCTATTGGGATCAAGCATCGCTATTAGTACAAGTGGGACTCATAGATTCTAAAAGTTTACCTGTTACTGGTATAGAACAAGCTAAAAACCTCTTAAAGGTATCAAAATCAAACAGTAAAGACCTCAAATAAAGTTTATCTGGTCGTTTATGAATCAAATTTAACGCAATTTTTAGATTCACATATCAAATGCATTTATGACCCAACAAACATTGATACTTATCCTCTCTAAATTGGCAGATCTGCATCCGTCGGGATGCGTATTGTTTACAATTCGGATCCAAATTTAAGTTTGGAATCTCTTAGGCGAGTTAATTCCGTAAGAGATCCAGAACTAAAATAATAATTATAAAATTTTACCTTTATTTTAGAAAAGAGAAAAAAGGAGACTTAGTTTACCACTACTTGACCCTTCATATAAGGATGAAGAGTGCAATAGTAGTCAAATGTTCCTGCGTCACTAAATATGTGCTGAAATGTTTTTCCTGAGTTTATATAACCTGATTTAAATATTTTACCAGATTCTCCTTGGGCACTTCCTGATATTACTGTATGAATTGTCGAATCAGCATTTTTCCAGGTTACCGTTGTGCCCTTTGATACAGTTAATTTTGGAGGGTCAAAGAATTTGGCATTGCTTGGAGAAGACGACCCGGACGAAATAATTACTGTAGCACCAGATGTCGTCGCAGAGGTTGATGTTTTTGCTGCTGAGGACTCGTTTTGGTTGCCAGATTGATTTCCTACTTGTGTAGCATTGCCCATAGCAAATACTGCTGTGAATTGCTCTGCCATTAGACCGCTCATCACTGTGCAAATTGCTAGTACTACGACTAGTGTCAATGTCTTATTAGTCATGTAACTGGTTTATTGTTTTTGACATTTATTAGGTGATCTACGTTAGCAGTAACTTAGGTAAGTCAAGTTCTTATAGATGGTTCAATGATTTTGGCAACTCTTTAACACCATCATGCAACCGGTGGGAACTGTCTGCCTTTGCATTCACTTCCCATTCATCTTAATTTCGCTATGATTCTAAAGTTACAAAATTTGCTAATTGGAATTATTAATGCGGAAATTTTTACCTTTTTCCGTTGCTATTTATTCAGTGTAAGATATATTATTAATACGACTGATGGGTCTATTGTCGGTTGTCAATAGGATAACCAAGTCCTTTCATACCTTTATTCCCATCAGTTGTCGGCAAGAATCTGGGTTCTGGTGGGCAACCAATTACCAATCTACGATTCATAAACGCCCACCAGTCTTGCAGTCTTTAACTTCTTATAGTTTGGTGACGTAGATAATCGATCCGTATACGAGACGCAACTTTTTCATTGCTGGTGGGTCTGAAGTTAAACTTCTTCCTAGGCCCACCACGTTTCAATTTATTGTAGTCTTTCTTAAAACTGATTTAAAAAACCTTTGTCATTCTTCTTCGGGAACTAACAGTGAATAAACTTGTCCCAAAAGTTGATCCATACTTAAGGGCTTCTTGATGAAATGTCTTTGGCCCCTTGCAGGGTAACCCTCTTATTTTCAGTGTTGTAAGACTCTATGCTATTAAGTACTGTGATAAACAGGGTCTTGATTTTTGAATCCCTTGATTTTATTTGGTCATATAATTTGAAACCATTAGGGTCTGGCATCTTAATATCTAATATTGTTAAGTCATATAGATTTGGTTTGAAATGTTCCAAAGCCATAGTCGAATCTGTAAAGTAATCTACATCAAATCCATGATTTTTGAGTATCAATTCATAAGTTCTGCCTACGTCTTTCTCATCGTCTACTAACATAATCCGTGCAATTCACACCAACCTCAAAATTGGATTACTATCTATTGTCCTAGATCATCTTACAAGAACTTACAATAATGTATTAAGTTTGCTTGGCCTTTATTTAAAATGCCTTTAATCTTTTGAGTATAAGTGTCTTCAATCCACATTAAATTCTATCTTAGAAATTTTTCTCCTTCAGTTTATTACTTATTAGGATTTACTACTACCAGTTTTCCCTTGATTTGTGGATCATTCGACGAGTAGAAGGAGTAATTGCCGGGTGTCAGATTATTCGGAACATATTCCACAAATCCCCTTGGTTTAATTTTATCAGTATTAAAGAATTTACCGGCCATCGGATCGTCGGGGCCTGATCCACTCGTAACAGAATGATCTGATGTAGCATTATTTGCTATTAAAATCTCCCCTCCTGCTCTTATAGTAACAATACTCGGCTGGAAAAATACAGTTTTGTTCTTATCTTCGTTGATCATGATTACTCCCTCTATAGGGCTAACATCCTTGTCACTGTGGAAAGGGCGGTTTTTTTCGATCGTGGCATTTTGTGCATGGGAACTATGAACCACTGGAACGATCAACAAAACTCCCAAGATTAAAATGAAAAAATACAGGTTTTTTCTCAACCTGACATTCGAAAGATCCATACTATAAAACTTTTAATAATTAACTTAGGTTTGCTTATTATCTATTCCTCTTTTAACTATTTTATAATTTGTTGGCCAGGATCATTTGAACAGAATTAATTTCATCTGGCTTATCCATTCCACGATACGATTTGCCCACCAAATTTAAATAAGGAAATAAAAAATTTTCCTTCATTCGCTCTGTTTGTTTGGTTATACACCACTTAACTGAATTGGTAATCTCCTGTTTGATATGCTCTTGCTTGATAGTCTCTTAAATTATCAAGTGCTGCATTTTGAAGTGTCCTTGCATAGTTTGCATTTAGCCTTGAAAATTCAATTGCATT
>DATEFQ010000098.1:0-4128 GCA_035280585.1 Nitrososphaeraceae archaeon | reverse complement strand
AGACGATGACCGCATATCTGTTATGCGATGATAGTCTGGATATTAAATCTTGTGAACCCTATTTTTTACTTTCGGGAAAGATATAATTTAAGAGGAGATCGACCACCTTATTCTTACCCTTTTCCTTAACGTTTGTGATTCCCTTGCTTACCTTTTCCCTTTTTCTATCTTCTTGTATTTTTGCCTCAGGTCTTTTATCAAATGCCCCTTCAAATTGAATCATATATCCTTTGTAGCTTTCCTTGGCAGAATCAAAAATGTCTTTTTGTTGGTAGGATGAGATAAAATAGATTACAGGAGGATTGGGTCTTTTCTTTAGGTCTTCAATAAGTACTGAAAATAGATGTCCTATGCTTTTGACCGTAGTTTCTATTATTATTTTTGATTCTTCAACACCATTAGTCAAAAGATCATTTTTTACTAAATTGCATGTTTTATTGTTACCAACAACTTTTATTATTGTATCAGTTTTATCAGGCTTGGATTTCATGATTCGTTCATATACTTTGCTACACACCTTTATTCTTTCCAAGATGTGCTGCGGCAACATTTCATTCGATCCTAACTCTACGAAATTACAGTAAACGACTATAATGTTTCCTGAAACAAATTTATTTTCAGCCATGAAGCTCTAAAATATGCACATAGGAATAAATTTTTTACCACCCCAATTTCTTTGGCGAGTTTATCTGTCTTTCTAATTCGTCTAATCTTTGTACTGCTCCCTGGTTTTGTCTTATTTCGGAATAATTTGCATCGTTTCTTATTCTATTCATCAAGTCAGCTACTTCCTGTGCTGTTACTCCATGCTTTATATCGTATTCTATTTGTTTTGAACAGCTGGTAATAGTGCTATATTTTTTAAAATTGCGTTTTTCAAATGAAGATGCATCAGGAGAAATTCCCTTCATGTAGCGAAGAATGATTTTTTCAACATGTTCAAGATGCCAATCTCTCATTGCGAAATTGTTAGGTTTCATGACATGTACTCAGAAATGTGTGCATACTGGATATTTAATCTATTTTATAAAATAAAAAATGTCAAATTCCTGGCACTAATTTAGATAGTTCTATGACAATATCATATACTTAAGTGTAATCTGAAATTTTGATTTTTTCCTCGCCTGGTATTTTTGCAATTTCAAACCTTTCTTTTGATTTTAAAAGTGTCGCAGTAGCATCAATCCCTAACTTAGTAGTTAGAAGATTATTTTGATCACTTGAAGGATCCAAACTCGATCCCTTTGAATTTGGAATTATCAATAGATCCCTGTCTGCTTGACATCTTGTCGAAATTGCATATTCCACCTCTGATGGATTTCTTGGATTTATGTCATCGTCTACGACAATTGCAATTTTCAGCGACGGATGTCCTGCAAATGCTGCGGCTATGGCATTCTTCGGCTCTCCTTCCAGCTTTTTTCTTATTTGAATGACCGCAACTAGCCAGTTACACCCCCCATCAGTTAGATGTACTGCTCTGGTACCAGAAACTACATCCTTAACGAATTGGAATAGTTTAGATTCTATTGGAAGTCCCATTAACAATCTGTGTTCTCCATATCCAGGCAAAATGTCATGATAGATGGGATCGTTTGTTAAGTAAATCTTGTCTAATTCAAAAATGGGTTGTTTTCTCTTAAAATCATATGTTCTTAGCATTTCGACCATTTGTTCCTCGGCTGTTTCGTCCGCTAGAATCCTTCCTTCCAGGAGAATTTCAGCGTTTGCAGGAACATATAGACCTGTGCCGGGTGATCTGGTTATTGTCAATTTATTATTCATTAATGAATTTGCAATTTTTAATTCGTTTTCTCCGTACGGCGCTTGGTAGGCTGCTGCAATAGAAATAGCTGGATGAGCACCTATTATTATTGATACAGGCAAGTCTTCGTTATGTTCCTTGGCACCAGTAAAGCATTTGTGCAAATGTCTCCCTTCCACCATCCTTATGGCCAATCTTCTTTTATCCAATCTCAACAAACGGTGAGTTGATAAGTTCTGTCTTCCGGTCTCAGCGTCTTTGGCTATCACGAGAGAAGATGTTATGAATGCTCCTGAATCCTTTTCAAAGTGCGTTATTATGGGCAAATCAAACAGGTTCCTTGAGAATCTGTCCCAATTACTGGTATCATGAATATTTGTTATATCGGACCCAGTCTCTATAGCTTCATTAATCCTCTCTTGTATTAAATTTTCATTTTTTGAATTTATTGATAATGCAACTCTACTCCTTGTCCCTAAAACGTTTGCAGCCACTTTTAGCTTGCTATCTTTTATAGATTCAAATAGTACCGCCTTTCCATTATCCAATTTGCTTACTATAGCTGCTAGTTCAAATTTTGGATTAACAGTCTTTTTGACCCTTACTAATTGATTTGTTTTTTCTAAATGACTTATAAAATCCGTAAATCCATGGATCTTGCTGTATTCAAATCTAGTGTTTCTCACGCCTAATCACTTGTTTTTGTTTCCATTAGTTTTAAAACTTCGTTCATGAGTTCTTGCATTTCGCTCAATGACAATGGATTCTTATTGTTGAAGTTGGTTATTACTATTCCATTAATCATTAAAGAAATTTTTTCCGATAAAGTCTTCATAAATATTGGATCCCTAATATTCGGTATTACTTTAGCACTCTGAGTCCTATTATTGGATGCGATTGAAACATGGATACCGCCTAATTTGCACAAATCTTCAGAAAGAGAAACAAAACAACCATTATAGAATTCGATGAATTTTAATAGGAAAACTCTGTTTGATTTCAATGTAATTTTCTTCTCAATAAAGTTCCCTTGGTAGGTTCCGTCCAATGCTACTGGGAGTTTTGAAGTACACCAACATATCTAAATCATTTGATTGACTTGCTTTAAATGGCCTAAACTAATCTAAGCACAACAGTCTAAATTATGAAGTTTAGATCGCACATAGTTTCGTTTTTGATAGAAAATGGACGTGATAGACTAGTAGTTATTCTTTCCTACATCGTTGTTAATCCTATCTGTGAGTGCTAATAGGATCCTTTGGCAGGGTCGCACTATATTCTCCCTAACTATCAGCGATACAACATACATTATTGTTGAATCCATTGTATAGAAGATTCTTATGGAAGAATATTAAGTTTTTGTAAAACGAGCATCCTGATTATTTCCCTTTTCTAAGAGTGTTTGTAACACCATTGAATAATCCTATTTAACCTTAGATTGAAAGAATATCATTTACCTGATTCATCCTTTGGAATCGGTTGCTCCAAAAGGCTATCATTTTCTGGGCATGGAAATGATGTGATGTAGCCCGTGTAGTTCCGGCTCAGAAAATCTTTATAATCTCTTTGTATACTAAAACAAACCGCGTAGTCCCCGTAGACGCTTTGCCAGCCTATGAATATCCAAAAAGCTAATACTATCAAGATTACTGATTTCACTCTCTGAATGGACACTGGTTCAGGAAAATAAACTTTCTATTTCTAACTCAAACCCAAAAAGCAGAAAAGATAAGATTCACAAAGCTGATCGATGGGTAAACGAATGTAAGAAGGCCTCGAAAAGGAATCAGAAAAAGATACATAAAGAAAACAAATATGTATTAATGCTAAGGTCTAATGACTTAGATTTGGCGAAACTACAGGAGGTTACATTTAGAGCGAGTTATACAGAAATGGGTGGAAAACTCATTAGTATTATTTCAAAGAATTATCATAATGACGTGAAGAAAGTGAGTAAACCTGTCGAAATTAATGTTAAGCTCTTAAAGTCAGATTGAATTAATTTATAATTTATGATATCATGATGAAGGCCCATTATAAATTTACAATAATACTGTTACCAGTAATAATTGTGTCAATGATATTTATGACTTCTTTTATATCAAGACTTACAGCTGCGCCAGAGAAACCATTTAACTTTGTGGCGGTGGGTGACCTTGATTGTAAAAATAATTCAAACCAAACAATTAACAACTCAATTGACAAAAAGCCTGAATTATTTTTAGCGATAGGAGATCTTTACTACGGCTGCAAGCCGGAGCAATTCAATAAAATGCTTTCTTCATTAAGTAACATTTTATACATGACCATGGGAAATCACGATTCTTGGTCGAAATTTGCAGGATTGTATCATTTACCGAACG